>JABZHK010000246.1:0-1117 GCA_015258885.1 Atopobium sp. | reverse complement strand
GTGTTGATGCAACGCGCTACACCCTTGTTTCAAAGTCTTCCAACCAGATGATTGACTTTGACATTGAGCAGGTAAAGCGTCAGGACAGCTCTAATCCTGTGTATTACGTTCAGTATGCTCACGCTCGTATTTGCTCTATTTTGCGCCGCGCTGCTGGCGTTGACCTTGATGAGGCAAAGGCACTTGGTATGGACGCTGTTGCAGATAAGGCTATTGGCTCTGAGGTTGATCTTGGGCTGCTCTCTGAAGACGCCGAGCAGGCTCTTGCTCGTAAACTCTTTGAGTTCCCAGGTCTTGTTGAGGGTTGTGCTCGCGATAGGGCACCATTCCGCATTACGCACTACATTGAAGAGCTTGCTGGTCAGTTCCACGCATTCTATACCGTTTGCCAGGTACTTCCTTCTGAAGGACGCCCACTGGACGCAGAGCTTTCGAAGGCTCGTCTTGCTGCGTGTGATGCAACTCGTCGTGTACTTGCAATTGCTCTTGATCTGATTGGTGTTTCTGCTCCTGAGGCAATGTAAACGATAGCTAACTATGTTGTTTTGTCATGATACCGTGCAAGTATTGAATACCTGCACGGTATCTTTAGTGAATTTCTCCAGATAATTTACACATTTCTGCGTTATGTAAAAAATTTTTTAATGTATAAAAGAGATAATAAAATTAATATTTATTACTTAAATTTTATATTTCAGCATATAAAAGCCTATTTTGATGTCATATAAGCACCATTTTCTAACATATTTTTGACTAACTATTGTTTTGTCCCCACGTTAACACGTGTTTTTTAGGGGTATACTCATTATGCGAGCAAATAGTAAATGGTTCGGGCATAAGAGTGGAGGTCTCTATGGAACTTCGCGAGTACATGTCCATTCGCAGGTCTTACAACTTGGTTAGAAGAGTGGTGCCTGCTAACAGACGACTCACGTTTGAAGAGTTTGCTATTTTGTGTCGCCTCAATGTGAAGGGTGCTCCTGTTAAGACTTCAGAAATTGCCGAGTATCAGAGTGCTCTTCGTCCTACGATTACTCATCGTACCTCGCACCTGGCAAGGCTTGGTTTCATCAAGAGAGATGAAGGCGCCATTGATCGACGCAACGTAGTGTGTATC
>JABZHK010000245.1:0-1133 GCA_015258885.1 Atopobium sp. | reverse complement strand
GTAGGTAAGGATTAGAACAATATCGTTTCTTTTACGTGCATCAATTGAGCGTTTATGCAGCTCATATGAGGCAACCTCATCCGCAGAGACTCGGAGAGTGCGAAGGAGCGCGTCAAACCCCACCTTTGATTCTTTAGCAGGATGCTTACGAAGAGGAGCAACATGAACTTTAATGTTTGATACTTCCAGCATGTTAGTTGTCCTCTTTCAAAGATTTGCAATTCTGACCAGCGCTTTTTGCGGCAGCCAGACCGGCGATCATACCGCTCTTCCACGCCCACGAGAGGTTAAAGCCTCCACATTGAGCATCAATGTCAAGAGCTTCTCCAGCGATAAACAGACCTGGAATGCTGCGCGCCTCAAGTGTGTCTGCACTCACTTGTTCAACGGAAATACCACCAACACAGACTTGTGGGACAACTTTGGAAGACGTACCCGTAACGGTAAATGCCATTCTGTGAGCTTTGGCAACCGTGGTCTCAACTGAATTGCTGACGCTCAGGTAGGCGGCAATTTGTGGGTCGAGAAGACCGTCGGTGGTGTGAGCTTCTACAGCTGCTGAAACCTCTTCTTCTGTAAGCTGAGGGAGAAGATCAATCTCAAGTACATCGCCTGGAAGAGCGGTGCGGGACAAGTTAAAAATCATGATGCCCGAGAGTCCAAAGGACCTAAAAAGCAGCTCGCCAGACTCCTCTTTGAGCACCGCGCCGTTTCTTACAAGGGTTGCGTGTGCTCGTACGCGCTTTCCATCAAGACTTGTTGGCGGCTGAGGAGTGCAAGTGAGCGCGCAGAGTCCTGGTCGCAGTGAGGTGGTCTGCAGCTGAAGGCTCTCAGCAAGTTTGGTGGTTGTGAGTCCACCAGTAGCTAGAACTACTGATGATGCATGGACCTTATAGGTTTTCTCGCCAGCAAAGCATTCTTTGAAGGCAACGATGAAGTTGTTGCGCTGCGGCTTAACTGACGTTACTTCTCGTCCCAAAGCAAATTGCACACCAGCTTTTTGGGCTCGCTTGAGCAGCAGTGATTGGATGGAGCTCGCTTGCCTGGTAAGAGGGTACATTCTGCCTTCGTCTTCAGTTGCCCAAGCAAGACCGCTGGACCTAAAGAAAGCCAGGATGTCCGCAAGAAACGTG
>JABZHK010000244.1:0-1138 GCA_015258885.1 Atopobium sp. | reverse complement strand
GTGTTCGGGCTTCTAAAAACGTGCAGATTATCTGACTTAGGTGTGTTCTGACAGCCTCAAGGCTATCCAAACAAAAAGCCCCACCAACTGGCGGGGCTTTGAAGTGCAGTTTTGTCGCCGGTCGCGATTTCGCGCTCGTCGCGCTCATCGCGCATCGTCGCACCTCGCGCTCGTCGTGCTCGTCGCGCTCGTCACACAGAGCGGAGCGCAGCGCGCAGCGCGGACCAAAGAGCTTACTCCTCCTCGAGAGCAGCAGCAATCTCGTCGGTGATGTTCATGGTGCTGTAGACGTTCTGGACGTCATCGAGCTCGTCGAGCTTATCGATAAGACGCTGAACCTTCTTTGCATCAGAAACAGAGACGTCAGTTGGGGTGGTTGGAACCATAGTAAGCTCGGAACCCTTGACCTCAATGCCCTGAGCCTCGAGGCCCTTCTGGACATCCTGCATCTTATCGTATGCAGTCCAAACAATCCACTGATCGCCAGCGTCCTCGTAATCGTTTCCGCCAGCCTCAGCTACTGCCATCATAAACTCGTCCTCGTCGACAGCGTTCTCGCGGTCAGCAACCTTCTTCTCCTCGGAGACAATGACCTTGTCAACTGCGATGGAACCCTTGCGCTCAAACTGGAACGCAACGGAACCAGCGGTACCAAGGTTGCCGCCGGAGTGAGTAAATGCGGAACGAACGTCTGCTGCGGTACGGTTCTTGTTGTCGGTCAGGCAGTCAACGTAAACTGCGACGCCTGCAGGACCGTATCCCTCGTAAACGATCTCCTCGTAAATGGCAGCATCAGCACCAGCGCCAAATGCCTTATCGATAGCGGCCTGAATCTTTGCGTTAGGCATGGAGACCATGCGAGCACGGGCAACAGCGGCAGACAAGCTAGCGTTGTTGTCCGGATTTGGGTCGCCACCCATCTTTGCAGCAACAGTAATGTTGCGGGAAAGCTTAGAGAACAGCGAGGAACGCTTAGCGTCGATAGCTGCTTTCTTGTGCTTGGTTGTGGCCCACTTAGAGTGTCCGGACATTGCACTCTCCTTCTTTAGAGGTTCGAAAACCTAATTATCACATTAGCCCTTATACGTTACACGAAATCAAGAAGCGAGAAAAGACTTATTTTGCAGATATGGAGACT
>JABZHK010000243.1:0-1152 GCA_015258885.1 Atopobium sp. | reverse complement strand
CATCTGCTCCCTAATCTGTCCAGGTAGCTCCTGAGCTTTGCCCATGCGACGCTCAATCGAATCAAAGCGCTTCTTGAGCTCGCGACGCTCAGCGTTACTCAGCACCGAGCTCTCCTGGCGAGAAGACCCGTCTACCTGAGGCTCGTTTGTATCTGAGCTTCCGCGTGTACCCGACAACTCCCCTGCTTTTCTCGCCGTTTGCTTACCAGCATCAACAAGCTTGAGGTACTCGTCAACGCCGCCAGGAACGTGGCGAATGTGGCCGTCTATGAGGGCATACTGGTCATCGGTAACGCGCTCAATCAAGAACCGATCGTGGCTGACCACCAGAAGCGTTCCAGGCCACGAGTCCAGGAGATCTTCCAAGACGGCAAGCATGTCCGTATCCAGGTCGTTGCCTGGCTCGTCCAGCACCAGCACGTTTGGCTCTTCCAGAAGGACGCACAGAAGTGCCAAACGTCTACGCTGTCCTCCGGAGAGGTCTTGCAAGCGGTTGGTAAACTCTCGGCGATCAAAGCCCAAACTTTCAAGCAACTGTGTAGGGCTTTGCATCTTGCCATTTACCAGGTAACTTGTCTTGTACTGGCTAAGTAGTTCAAGAACAGTCCACGTCTCTTTTGTGGCAAACGTATCAATCTGCTGAGAAAGCCAACCAAATTTGACGGACTTGCCTACCTTTACCAGACCAGACGTTGGCTGCAGTTGCTGCGTCATCAGTTCAAGAAGCGTAGATTTACCAGCGCCATTCTCGCCCAAAATGCCATAGCGGTCACCTGGACCAATGAGCCACTCGACGTGCTTAATGACGTCTACCTGCGCATTTTGATCTGCTTCTGTTGTATGTGCGGTATTTTTGTAAGCAAACGAGACGTCATGCATCTCAATAACCTGCTTGCCTAGCCTAGAGACTGCCATGCGTTTGAGCTCAAGCGTGTTTCTAAGTGGTGGATCTTCGGCCAGAAGCTCCATGGCAGCGTCAATCCTAAACTTAGGCTTTGACGTGCGTGCCTTTGCACCATGTGCAAGCCAGTTAAGCTCTTTTCTAAGCGTATTCTGACGACGCTCTTCCATCACCGCTGCCTGTCTATCACGTTCAACTCGAGCTTGAATGTAGGCAGAATAGCCGCCGTCAAAAGGGTCAATAACGCCATC
>JABZHK010000242.1:0-1185 GCA_015258885.1 Atopobium sp. | reverse complement strand
TAATACCTGCATAGAGATCTGCCACGGTCTCTGGCGTCATGATTGAGACGTCAGAGACACCCTTGCGCGTAGAGACAATCTTGACGTTTTCTGTGGAGAGCTGGTACATATCACGATCTCCCGTGAAGAGCAGCATCTGGTAACCCTCAGCCTCACCACGGCGGGCAAGGGTACCCAAGATGTCATCGCCCTCCCAGCCTTCAAGCTGGCAGACAGGAACGTCCAGCGTTTTGAGCAGCTCTTTGACTACAGGAAACTGCGCGTGCAAAGCAGGGTCCATAGGAGGACGCTGAGCCTTGTACTGAGGCAACATATCAATGCGAACCTGGGGTTTACCCTTATCAAAGGCGCAAATCACGCCGTCAGGCGAGAAGGACTCAACAAGCTTGATAAACATGTTGAAGAAGCCAAAGAGCGCTCCGGTTGGCGTTCCATCTGGTGCTGCCATAGGCTGACGGATTGCATGGAACGCTCGATGCATGAGCGAGTTTCCGTCGATAACAGCAATAGTTCTGCGTGGTTTAGCTGCATCTTCTTTAGCTGATGCAGCGTCGTTTTGGTCTGTAATATCAACTGGCATAGTAGTATCAGACATACCTGCTCCTCTTAGTTTGTGTGCCTCTATTGTACTAAGACTTCCTCCGCTTATGCGCGCCAGAGCCCACGGAAACAAAGCCCACATCTCTTCTGGTGGCAGCCAAAATTTTTTGTAATCGTTATGTTTCTGTTTGCATCCTCGCCACTTTGACTCTTCCAAACGTGCGAAAATAACAACCAACATAACGTGCCCAGCACGCGAGAAAACAGACTAACTGCCAGCATTTACCCACAAGGAGGGGCTGTGGCTCACGACAAAGTTTCTCAGGAATTTGGCTCACTTCTCTTTACCGACGCAGACATGCAAGAACGCCTGCCAAGGCCAACGTACAAGAAACTTCGTAGTGTCATCCAGGACGGCAAGCCGCTTGACCTCGACATTGCAAACGAGGTTGCGCATGCCATGAAAGAGTGGGCGCTAGAAAAAGGTGCTACTCACTTCACCCACTGGTTCCAGCCTCTCACAGGTATTACTTCTGAGAAGCACGATAGCTTTATGACTCCTCAGGGAAACGGCACAATTTTGATGTCCTTCTCGGGAAAAGAGCTGGTACAGGGCGAGCCTGACGCATCAAGCTTCCCTTCTGG
>JABZHK010000241.1:0-1202 GCA_015258885.1 Atopobium sp. | reverse complement strand
TGGCGAGAAGTACCCCGCATGCCAGCTCTGCCTGGATAACGAGGGCTACTCCGGACGCGGCGCTTCCTCTGGCGCAGGTGCTCATCCTGCTAGGCAAAACCTGCGCATCATCCCTATTAAGCTCAACCAACATCGTTGGGGATTCCAGTACAGTCCATACGCGTACTTTAACGAGCACTGCATTGCCATGAATTCGGATCACATTCCAATGCACATTGATCACGAGGCGCTTGTCAATCTCTTTGACTTTGTGGACAGATTCCCCCACTACTTTATTGGCTCTAATGCCGACCTACCCATTGTGGGCGGATCGATCCTCTCGCACGATCACTACCAGGGCGGACGTTACGAGTTCCCTATGATGTGCGCGGAAGTTGCAGAAGAGTTTGAACTCAAGCAGTTCCCCGAGGTAGCGGGCGCAATTCTTAAGTGGCCGCTCTCTGTTCTCCGCCTCTCCTCCACCAGTCGAGAAGAAGCGCTCAAAGCAGCGGAATTTATCATCACTGCATGGCGCTCCTATACCGACGAGTCCGTCTCTGTTTATGCAGAAACTAACGGCGAGCCCCACAACACGGTTACCCCTGTTGTTCGCAAGCTGGAAGATGGCATCTACGAGGTCTTCCTTGCATTGCGCTGCAACATTACCAGCGAAAAGCATCCGCTTGGCATCTTCCATCCTCATGCCGAGTATCACCACATCAAGAAAGAGAATATCGGCCTCATCGAGGTCATGGGCCTTGCTGTACTTCCTCCTCGCCTTGTGCCAGAGCTCAACAAAGTTCAGTCGGTTATGGAGCAGTGCCTGGCAAATAACAAGAAAGCCAATGCCGTCTACGGTCAGCTGACCACGGATTCTACCACCATCTCCCACGCCGACTGGGCACGCCAGATTTACGCTAAGTTGCTTGAACAGGGTGACGGATCCAGCAAGGGCAACGCTTCCCTCTCGTCCGAGCAGCTCAAGGAGTACATCTACGACGAGGTTGGTATTGTCTTCTCGCACGTACTTGAAGACGCTGGCGTATTCAAGTGGGACGAAGAAGGACGAGCCGCGCAACATCGCTTCCTTGAGTCTCTGTAGTCTCTGTAGTCACTGATGCCCGCTGGTTCGCGCGCAGCTCATGATGTTCCACGAGCAATAACGTATCTCACAATCGCATAAATCACCCAGCAAGAGGGCCGAGAAAATCGGCTCTCTTGTT
>JABZHK010000240.1:0-1220 GCA_015258885.1 Atopobium sp. | reverse complement strand
GTCTAGAAGTAACAGCGGATCTGGAGAAACCAGCATCTTAGCAAGTGCGAGACGAGCGCGCTCACCACCAGACAGCACATTTACGCGTTTCTCAACGTCATCGCCATGGAAAAGGAAGGCTCCGAGTAATCTACGCTCTTCAGAAGTAGTCCAGCCAGCAGCAACGGTATCAAGCTCTGCAAGTACCGTATTTGCAGGATTGAGCTCTTCAAGCTGGTGCTGTGCATAGTAAGCTTCAGTGACGTTTTGACCCAGGTTAATCTGTCCCGCATCTGGCTTAAGTTTGCCAGCAATAAGCTTCATAAGAGTAGATTTACCAGCACCGTTAGGGCCAACAAGCGCTACGTGATCTCCTCGATACAGTTTGAGGTCAACGTTGTCATAGACAAAGTTATCCTCATACGATTTGGCCACGCCCTCAAGAGAAATGACGGTATCTCCGGTACGAGGAGGTTCTGGGAACCTAAAATGCATGTGATGAGATTGCTCTGGAAGAACTACCAGTTCTTCACGGATCTTCTCGACCTTTGCTACACGCTCTTGAACCTGTTTAGCCTTAGTGGGCTTATACCTAAAGCGCTCAATGAAGGTCTCCATATGAGCAATATCACGCTCTTGAGCTGCACGTTTAGCGCGAAGCTGCTCAAGATTTTCTTCTCGCTGATGAAGATAGCCGGAATAATTGCCGGTATACGTGACTAACATACGATTCTCAAGTGCCGCTACATGCGTGACGCAGGCATCCATAAATGAGCGGTCGTGACTTACCAGCAAAACCGTACCGTCATATGACGATAAGAACCTCTCAAGCCACTGGACAGATTCCAAGTCCAAGTGGTTAGTAGGCTCGTCCAGAAGAAGAACATCAGGACGACGCAGAAGCAGCTTTGACAAAGAGATACGCATCTGCCAGCCGCCCGAGAACTCTTTAGCGGGCTTGTCAAAATCTTCTACTGGAAATCCAAGACCTGCAAGAATCTGACGAGCTCTACTTTCAAGCTCATAGCCACCAAGGCGCTCAAAACGCTCCATGGCATGAGCATAGTCTTCCAAGTATTTGTTAAGCGTAGCGCCTTCAGGGGTTTCAGCAATCTTGAGTGAGAGGTCATTTACTTTTCTCTCCCACTGTTTGATCTCATGAGCGGACTCTATTACCTCGTTGAGGGCGGTCCTGTCTCCCATAAGCTCTGTCTCTTGCTCAAGGTATCCAAGGGTAGCGT
>JABZHK010000023.1:0-10795 GCA_015258885.1 Atopobium sp. | reverse complement strand
GCATCATGGAGCTGTTTGCAATGAGGCAGCCAATGCCTTGAAGCTCATGTACTTTGCCGTCAACGGTAATCTTGAAGTCATGAACTGGTGGCATGAGGTTGGCAAGAGCTGCCGTAAACTACGCGGCTTCTCCAAAGGTTTGCTTGTGGGGGATAGCCGAGCGCATAATCTCGGCATCAAGGCCTGTACCAGCCATTAAAGGCACGCCAGCTACATGAGTTTCTCCCGATACGGTGGTCCAGGTAATTTCACCCAGGTCAAGACGTGCGGTCTGAAGGTTTCTGCAGGCCAGTGCCAGTGCGTTAGGTTCAGGTGCGTTTCCGATACTTGCGGCCAGAAGATTGGCTGTTCCAGAAGGGAAGACCAAAATAGGCGTCTGACATCCTCTAAGGCCGTAGAGCAGGCTAGATACCGTGCCATCGCCGCCTGAAAGCACTACTACGTCAAAATCTTCGGGCTGAACAGAGCTTAGAACCTCATTTGTGTGCCAATGGCTTTCGACGAGTTTTACCAGGCATTCGTCGCCACACTTCAGAAGAGCACGCTCAAATTCAAAGATTGCATCAGAGCTAAAACCCGAGCAAGGATTGTGAATGATGAGGGTTCTCATATATCCTCCGAAGATTTGCGACAAGCTGGTATATCATTTTGATACGTATGAGTGTATCGCTTTACATCAGGTACTTAATCGGCAATTGGATGGACGCATTGTATATAGCAACCTCAGAAGAACTTTCCGCATTTTGCGAGCGAGCAAAGGCCTCGCATATCCTTGCAGTTGATACGGAGTTTCTTCGCGAGAAAACCTACTTTCCCAAGCTTTGCCTGGTGCAGGTTTCTACAGGTTCCGAGATTGTCGCAATTGATCCGCTGCTTATTGATGACCTTACTCCTCTTAAAGAGCTCCTGGAAAACCCGCAGATTGTCAAGATTTTCCATGCATGCTCACAGGACCTTGAGGTCTTGCTAGAAAAAATGGACTGCGCATGTGCACCTGTTTTTGATACGCAGGTAGCAGCTGCATTTTTGGGTATGCGCCAGCAGGTAAGCTATGCAGGGTTGGTAGAAAATTTTGCTAACGTTAAGCTTGCTAAAGCAGAGTCTTTAACAGACTGGTCAAAGCGACCGCTTGATAAAGAACAGCTGGTATACGCTGAGGATGACGTAAGATATCTCCCTGCAATCTACAATCAAATGATCGAGAAACTCATCAAGCTTGACCGTTTGAGCTGGGTAAAGCCAGAGATGGACCAGCACACCAATATTGAGCAGTATCGTCGAGACCCCTATCAGGCATTTCTTCGTTTGAAGCGCTCTGGTTCGCTTACGCGCAGACAGCTTGCCATTGCTCGAGAAGTTTGCGCCTGGCGAGAAGAAACTGCTGCTAAAAGAGATGTTCCACGTAAATGGGTGCTTTCTGACGAACTCATTATTGAGATTTGTCGTCGTGTGCCTACAACACCTGATAGACTACGCAAAATTCGTGGTACCGAGCAGATTTCTCAAGGTGGGGTAGTGCATCTTTTGGATGCAATTAAACGTGGTCAAAAGACCCCCGCTGATCAGTGTCCAAAAATTGAGCATCACGCTCATCCTTCAGCTGGTTCTGAAGGCGTTGTTGAGCTTATGTATGCTCTTATCAGGATTGTTTCAGAAAAAGAGGGAATTGCATCTCCGTTAATTGCCAATAAAGATGATCTTACTGATTTGCTTTTGGATAGGTCTGACGCAAGACTTAAAACCGGATGGCGCTATCAATTAGTAGGTAAGCAGCTTGTTGGATTGCTCAATGGCGAGGTAGGTCTAACAGTTAAAAACGGTCGAGTAGAGCTGTTGTAATAGAGGTGCTTTAACCTAGGGCAAATGTGATTACTCATTCAAACCTGACTTTTTGTCCGGTGAGTTGGGTATACTCATCTTTATACATAGATAGGAGAAAAATATGTATTACTCTGGTGCGTTTATCCCATACGTTGTTCTAGTAGTTGCCTCGTTGGTGCTTGGATTGGGCACTCAGTGGTACATCAAGCATGAATTTAAAAAGTATTCCTTAGTTCCCTCAGGGTTTAATGCCACCGGCGCTTCTGTTGCTCGTGCCATGATGGACACAAATGGAGCAGCCAATGTTGGTATCAAGAGGATTTCTGGTGAACTTACCGATAACTATGATCCACGTGACAATTGTCTGCACCTCTCTGATGCAAACTTCTCTGAGGGCAGCGTAGCTTCTGTTGCTGTCTCTTGTCACGAGGCAGGCCATGCAGTTCAGACAGCCAAAATGTATATGCCATCTCGCGTTCGTTCCGCTCTTGTTCCTGTTGTTAATTTGGCATCTGCAGCGTGGATTTATGTCTTTCTTGCTGGTGTCTTGCTCAATGTTTCAGGCTTGACTGTGCTTGCAATTTGGCTCTATGCATTTACCTTCTTGTTCCATATAGTTACGCTTCCTGTAGAGATTGATGCCTCAAGGCGTGGATTGGCTTTTTTGAAGGCAAACGCTCCCGCAGGCTTTGACTACAATGGCGCTAAAAAGGTACTAATTGCTGCTGCTCTTACGTATGTAGCTGCTGCAATGGTTTCTGCACTTCAGCTTTTATATCTGCTTGGTTCTTCCAGAAGCAGGAACTAGTAATGGATCAGATTCAAGAGAAAGAAGATTCTGTTCTTTCAGTATCTGATGCAGTACTCTTTGCAAAAAATGAAGTTGCCTCAATGCCATCTATGACGGTAGTGGGAGAGGTTTCTGGATTTAGAGGACCAAACTACAAATCTGGTCATTGCTACTTTGACGTAAAAGACCCTGTTAGCTCTATGGCGGTTATTGTCTGGTCAAAGATTTATGCTGCTAGCGGCATTACGCTGCAAGACGGTATGAAGATTCAGATGACAGGAAAGTTTGATATTTATGCCTCAAGTGGCAAACTTTCTTTTCATGCGCGCACTATTCAGATTGCCGGAGAAGGAGACCTTCGCCAAAAGGTGGCACAGCTTGCTAAAAAGCTAGAAAAAGAGGGTCTTACTGATATTTCCAGAAAGCGTTACATTCCAGAGTTTTGTACACGCATTGGTGTAGTTACCTCACTTTCTGGCAGTGTCATTGATGACGTTAAGCGTACGCTTGCACGTAGAAACCCTCTTGTAGAGCTTGAGGTGTCTGGCTGCGCTGTTCAGGGTACTCATGCACCCGCAACTATCATTAGGGCGCTTCAGGTGGCCGCAACTACACGTCCAGATGCAATCTTGCTGGTGCGTGGTGGAGGCTCATTTGAAGACCTTATGTGCTTCAATGACGAGGGAGTAGCACGTGCTATCGCAGCGTGTCCTGTACCTGTTATTACAGGTATTGGCCATGAGCCAGATACCACCATTGCAGATATGGTTTCTGATAGAAGAACTTCAACGCCAACAGCTGCTGCAGAGTCTGTGGCGCCCGCTATTAGTGAGCTACAAACTACGTTTAACAACAGAATTTCTCGCCTTGGAAACGCAACAAGAAAGATTTTGCAGTTCTATAAGACGGATCTAACTACTGTTGCACAGCGTTCCAACTTGGCAATGAGAAATGCCCTATCAAGTAAAAAATTCCAGCTAGAGAAGCTGTCTGATCGTCCGTGTCTAAAAGATCCTGCTTATATTATTTCTACGAGAACGGAAGATCTTAATCAGACAGAGCAAAGATTAATGGATGCTCTACCAGCGCTTCTTTTAAGAAAAAAAGAGATGCTTTCTGTTGAGTCGCAAAGACTTACCAGAGCTAGTGCAGCCATGCTTCATCCATATGAGGCTTCTCTTTCTTCGCTTGCAGGAAAACTAGATGCACTTTCTCCTTTAAAGGTTCTTACAAGGGGATATGCATATGTCCAAGATGAAAAGGGATCTGTCATTAAAACGGCCAAAGACGCCTCGGTTGGAGATTCATTGCTTGTCAAAATGACGGATGGAACAATTAAGGCAACTGTTTCTGACATTGAGCTTTCATAGATAAGGGGAACAACATGGATACTAAGAAGACTGAAGAGCTTACTTTTAAAGATGCTTCTATTGAGCTTGAGCAGATTGTTCGTAAGCTTGAGGGCACAGATTTGGAGCTCGAGGAGTCTTTGGCTCTGTATGCTCGTGGCGTTGAGCTGGTAAAGGATCTTCGTGGAAGGCTTGATACTGCAGAGCAGAAGGTTAAGATTCTGCTTGATGAGTCTCAGGCAGGAGCTGCAATTACTGATACAACTGCAGCGCCTTCTACTGCATATTTAGACGAGTAAAGGAGAGGCTATGTCTGATTGCATTTTTTGTAAGCTTGCTAACAAAGAAATCCCTACAGAGTTTCTCTATGAGGATGAAAACGTTGTAGCTTTTAATGACCTAAATCCTCTTACGCCTGTGCATGTTCTTGTTGTGCCAAAGAACCACTATGACAACATCATTGATGGCATTCCTGCTGTAACCCTTGAGAGTGTTACTAAGGCTATAGCTGCGGTAACAGAAAAGACTGGGATTAAAGAGACTGGATTCCGTGTAATCACCAATACCGGAAAGCATGGCGGTCAGTCAGTTAATCACGTCCACTTCCACATTTTAGGTGGCAAGCAGATGGATGATTCAATGGGCTGTAAATAAAAATATTCAAGTTTTTTGCTCGTCTATTTAACTCCGGGGTATCTTGGGGTTTATGATGTCATGCGGTTATGTTTGTTTGAAGTAGGAGAGAAAGACTTAATAGTCAGCACTGCTTCACGGAAAGAGGAGTCACATGAACGTACTGGTTATCAACGCAGGTAGCTCATCTCTTAAATATCAGCTTCTTGACGTTGACACCCGCGAGGTTTACGCAAAAGGAAACTGCGAGCGTATCGGTATCGAAGGTTCTTTTGTTGGTCATGAGGAGCTTGGTGGAGAGAAGCAGAAGCTTGAGGTTGCTCTTCCTGATCATAAGACTGCAATTAAGCATGTCTTTGACATCCTTAAGACTATTGATAAGCCAATCGATGGCATTGGTCACCGTGTTGTTCAGGGTGGTTGGTACTTCCCAGAGTCTGCTGTTGTAGACGATAAGGTTCTGGCTCAGGTTCGTGAGGTTGCTCCACTTGCTCCTCTTCACAACTATGCTGAGGCTGATGTTATCGAGATTTGCCGTGAGCTCTTTCCAGAGGTTGGCAATGTAATCGTCTGTGATACTTCTTTCCACTTCAATATGCCAGAGAAGGCACATCGCTATGCTCTTCCTCGTGATGTTGTTGATAAGTACCATGTTCGCAAATATGGTGCTCACGGTACTTCTCACCGCTATATTTGGCGTGCAACCAAGGAGTTCACCAATGGTCAGACTCACAAGCTGGTAAGCTGCCACCTTGGTTCTGGCGCTTCTCTTTCCGCTATTGAGGATGGTCGCGATCTTGAGACCACCATGGGCCTTACTCCACTTGACGGCCTTATCATGGGTACCCGTTGCGGCACTATTGACCCTGCTACTGTTTTCTATCTTTCTCGCGTTGGTGGTTACTCCATCGATGAGATTGACACTATGATGAACAAGCAGTCTGGCCTTCTCGCTCTGTCTGGTCATTCCGATTCTCGTGATATTGAGGATGGCGCTCACGCTGGCGATAAGGACTGCCTGCTTGCACTTGATATGTTCTATTATCGTACGTCTCAGCTCATCATGGAGATGGCTCAGGCTATGCACGGCTTTGATACCATGGCATTCTCTGCTGGTATTGGTGAGAACTCCGACGAGATGCGTCTTGGCGTTGTCAAAGAGCTTGAGTGGATGGGTGTCAAGATTGATGAGGAGAAGAACAAGGTTCGCTCCGGTGAAATCCGTGACATCTCTGCTCCAGATTCAAAGGTACGCGTCCTGGTTGTACCTACCAACGAGGAATATATGATTGCTCTTGACGTTCAGGAGCTTCTGAGTAAGTAGGCTTTCCTTACAATCAAAAAAATATTAACTCCCGCACTCTGTGCGGGAGTTTTTTTATGGAGATATAGATAGTTCTTTGACATCAGTACTTTAGAACTTTATATTTTTAAGTAAGAAGTTAGAGTTTCAAAGAAATTTTATTGTTTTGTACAGATATTTGTGTGCAGATAAATAAATCTTTGAACTAGCTGTGAGGAGCATCATGCAGTCTAAGGGTTTAGTTAGCAGGTCTTTGAGCTTTGTGGTTATGTTTGTGCTCACTGTATTTGCTGCGCTCACTGTATTCAACACAAAGGCACAAGCTGTTGAATACACACCAAATATTTCAAATATTAGTTATACAACCTTGGTTGGCAGTAACGTACGCGTTAGTTTTGATTATGCACTCAACAATAATGGTTGGCCTGCACAGCCAGGTGACACATTTACCATTAGGATTCCTGCGGAACTTGAAAATAATACTCCAGCTCCTTTTGAGGTTATGGGTGTAGATGCAAACGGAAATAGTATTTCTGTTGGTACTGCAACTCCTACCAGTAACCCTAATACCATGACTGTTACCTTCAATAACAATATTGCGGGTCTTCTTAACGTTCATGGCCAGATGTCTTTTTCGCTTAATTGGTCAAACGATATTGCTCAACGAGGCAGTGGAAGTACAACGCTTTACATTGGAGACACTCATCTTAACATGACGTATGGCGGCTCAATTGCCGCAATGGATCCTGCAATTACCAAGTACAACAGGACTGGTGCAACCGCAGAAACAACTTATACTCTTCCTTCTGGTGCAACTATTGAGACCGGAAGCGATTACTATGTGACCAGTTGGGTTGTTAATATTACTCCAAGTGATATTACTCAGGTTGGCCTTTTTAATACAACAGTCAAGGATCAGATTGTCAATCCTTACACAGTTGATGCATCAAAGCTTACGGGTACCGGTGTTAACCCAGCAGATGAGCTTGCTGGTCCATATCTTAAGCACTCTTTTGTTCTCCACCTTGTTAACGGCGCTGTTCAGACTCTTTCTGCAGATCAGATTCTTCCTGCAATTACTTTTACCCCTAATGGATATACACTTGACTTTGCTCGCCTTAATGATCAGGTTAACTTTGCTGGTTTCAATCCACTCATTCAGGACTGCTGGCTTGAGTACAAGACTATTGTTCCAGCCAATGCATCCCAGGTTGATAACAGAGCAACTCTCGATTTTGATGGCAACATTCAAAACTACAACCGTGAGGGTTGGTGGATTAATCCTCGTGGTACTGGTACTGCAACTGGCGATCAGCAGGTAAGCGTTTCTGTATCTAAGGTTTGGGAAGATCAAAATAACGCTGACGGCACTCGTCCTACTTCAGTTACCGTACACCTTTATGCAGACGGCGTAGATACTGGTAAGAGTGAGGTTCTCTCTGACGCAAATGGCTGGACTGCAACTTTTAGCAACCTTAATAAGAATCAGGCTGGTACTACAACAGCTATTACGTACACCGTTGTTGAGGACGAGGTTGAGGGATATACCGCTGAGGTAACAGGTGATGTTACCAGTGGCTTTACTATTACTAATACTCACATTCCTCCAACTCCAACCACTCCACCTTCAGAGACTCCTAAGAAGCCAAAGCAGCCAAAGAAGAAGGAGCCTAAGCTTCCTTCAACTGGTGATGCTTCCTTTGCTGCAGTATCCGTAGCAGCTGCATCTTCTGTTCTTATTGCAGCTGGCGTTCTTGGTAAGAAGCGCGTTCAGTAACGCACGCTACAACAACGTAAGTTAAACGTAAAAGAGCCTGTGAAATTAATTCTGAACTGTATCCCATTTCCTGGACATAAGAAATGGGAGGCAGTTCATATGCGGGTGATTATGATTCTGCAGCGTGTTAGCGTTGGCTTTTAGGCCTGGCGCACAAAATAGCGCAGTTTTGGTAGGTTCTGCTGAAGAATCGACATGTTCTTAATCAAGATAGCCAAGAAGCTAGGCGGTCGCACTACCCGATATTCATCTCTATGCATAAACTTAACCTAATATGCTAGAAAATGAATAGCGTCATATAAAAGATTTAACTATAGGTAAATTCCGCACCTAAGGAACACACCTAAGTCAGATATTCTGCTCAATTGCGGGCATATTACACATCTAATGACGATAATCTGCATGTTTGTGGCAATTTCTGCGTCATGTATACGTCTTTTTGACAGATTATCCGACTTAGGTGTGTTTTGAACTGCCTCCAATTTTTCGTTTCCAAGAAATGAGGGGCAGTTCACTCTTGTAGATGGCCGTTTTTTGTACTGCGATTAAAGGCATTCCACAAAAGCTATCGAGCAAAGAGCTCCCAAAAAGCAACAGCAGATGATGCAGCAACATTGAGTGAATCTACCTGATGAGACATGGGGATGATGGTGGTAATATCACAAGCCTTAATGGTTTTCTTATCAAGACCATAGCCTTCACTACCAAAGAATAGTGCAGCTTTTTTACCTTTTACCAGCTCTTTATTAAGAGGAACTGCAGAATCTGTGAGTGCAAGTGCACACGTAGTAAAAGAATGAGCTTTAAGCTTTTCAATAAGGTCCAATGAAGTTGTCTCTTCATCCAAACGAGTCCAAGGTACCTTAAGAACCGTTCCCATAGAAACGCGCAGGACACGCCTTGAGAGGTTGTCAGCGCACTTAGCAGTCAAGATAACAGCATCTACATTGAGGGCTGCAGCTGACCTAAAGACAGCGCCAACGTTGTTAACGTCTACTAAATCTTCTAGTACGGCAATATGCTTTGACGTGCTTAGAATCTCTTCTAGCGATGCACCTTGAGGTCTCCTCATGGCACAGAGCACTCCTCTATTCATCTTGTAGCCAATAAGTTGTGTAAGCTGCTCATCTGGAAGAATGAAAATAGGAACGTCATCTGACAAAGGATGGAACTTCTCGACAATTTGCAAAATATTATCTGTATGAGAAGTATTTGCAAGAAACGAGAGTGGCTTGCAGCCTGCGGCAAGCGCAGTCTCAATCACAAAATGTGACTCGCAAATCATGACGCCGCGAGTTGGGTCAAGACGATTACGAAGCTGGTTATCAGTCAATCGAGCATACACATCAAGGCGGCTGTCGTCAGATAAATCTATGTGAATAACTGGATGTATTGCCATAAATAACGTACCTCTCGCCTCTTGATAGACAGTATTCTCTCACTCTTGAGGCAAGAGTAACGTCATGTATTCCTAGATTACTTCTGTAGCAGCTTTCTCTTGAGGAAGAAGCTCAGAGAAACCAGCGAGACAGAGGAACAGACAAGTGTGCCCTGAAGCGCAATCTGAGAATAATCTGCAGTATCAGGAAGCTGTGACTTCTTCTGAGGTTGCTGAGGCTCCTCGGGAGTGCGCGTCTCAGGTGTTTCTGGCGTAGTCTCAGGCTGCTTCACGTATACGTGAGTCCAATTTGCAGTAATGGCTGGCTGAGAGGTATCACTTGTGCCAATAATAAGATTGACCTTTAAATGCTGATACGAATCAAAGTGATCTGGATCTGCAGATGTTGGGGTGAGCAGATATTCAATTCGATACTGACCAACAGGCAAGGTGTCATCTTGATATGAAGAATAAACAACATCCTTAAAGTGATTAGAGAAATAAATAGCATTGCCATCGGCATCAACGACACGAGGCGTGCCATCTGGCAGATAGCTCAAATCAACAGTAAATTGGCCGTTTTCAAACAGTTGAATATCGTAAGTGTTACCACCAGGAGTTCTGTTAATAGCGATGTCTCCGTTATGAGTAGCAGCACTAACAGGGAAAAGCTGAGTAACATCTTGTGATTGAATCTCAGCCATAAGGCGAGCTGTCACGGCATCAATATCCAATACTCGCCTTGTACCTGCATCAACCGTGTGATCATAGTTGTAAGAAGAGATGGTAGCTGGCGCATTCTGAAGACCAGCGTCAATAGGCTTTAAAGTAGTTCCAGTATCTGAAACATATGCGGTGTGTGCGAGGGTGTAGTAATACGTAATATGTGTCACATACGTAGTTGGACGGACAACATTACCATCGCCATCATAGCCAGAGGAAATCGTATAAGAGTCAACTTCTTTGTGGTCAAGAATGTCATTACCCACTACCTCTGGAGCCTGGAACAGACCTTGTTTTTCAGTCTTATTTCCGTTGCTATCAACAAACGTTGTGAGATTACGATCAATATCAGATATACCTACGTGCATGGTATAGATGTAATAGAAGCCATGCTCTTGATCGTATGAGAGCGTTTTTTCCAGCTTATACTGACCCATAGGCAAACTAGTATCAATAACAGCAGTATTATCCTGACCAACCGACCCTTGTGCCAGCTGACCATGAGCAATGTAAGAATTAACTCTGTCTCTGTGAGTCTGAATATCATTGTCTGAATCAAATTCAAACACTGGAAGCAAAATTCTACGATCAGTCACACCGGCAAGCTCTGGATGAGTCTGAATGTATGCATCTACCGCTGCGTCATCTGTTGTATAGCTCAAGGAATCATCTGGCGAGAAAAGCGACGAGTCAAACTGGTCTCTATCTAGGTAAACAAAATCACTTACCTTGCTAAAGTTTGGATGAGAATCAGGGTTAACTGCCTCATAAGGCTTAACTTGCTCAAGATTATCAAACGAAGTTGAATCATTGCCCACAAGCGGCGCAAAATCAGAAGGTAGAAGTTCATACGACTTAACATCAGTGTGTAATAGCAGCTGATTGGCTGAATGAGAATCCGATTGGCTTGTTGATGCAGTAGCAACAGCAATTTTAGGAAAAGCTGAAGTGCATAAAAGAAGTACAGCAAGAGCAGTACAAACGCATCTAAATTTTTGCGTAATACTATTGACTCTAGTTG
>JABZHK010000239.1:0-1236 GCA_015258885.1 Atopobium sp. | reverse complement strand
CGCATAGAGAGCTTGAAGCGGGGACTGGTATTGGCAAGTCGATTGCATACCTGCTGCCTGAGGTGCTTTTTGCGCAGAAAAATGACGTTACCGTAGGCATTGCTACAAAGACAAACGCCCTGACTGACCAGCTAGTTGCTCATGACCTTCCGGCTCTTGCACGAGCGTTGCCAAACGGATTGAGTTTCTGCAGCTTAAAAGGATACGAGCACTATCCGTGCTTGCATCGCGTTGACAGGGCTGCTCTTGAGGAGCTTCCACTGACGCTGCTTGATCAGGAAGGGCGCTCGAGCAACAGCGTTGCGTCTGACATGCTGACTGCAATTGCGGTGATTTATGCCTACGCGTGCCAGTCGGCTGATGGCGATTTGGATGCGTTGGGGATTCGCTGGCGCTCGGTTCCACGAGAGATGGTAACTATCAAAGCAGCGGAGTGCCTGCGCTCTAAGTGTCCGTATTACCCTCATGAGTGCTTTGTTCATGGAGCTCGTAAACGTGCGGGATCTTCGGATGTTGTGGTAACCAATCACTCTCTGTTGCTTAGAAACGTTGCTGCTGACGGAAAAATTCTGCCACCTATCAGACATTGGGTGATTGACGAGGCTCATGGCTTTGAGGCCGAGGCTCGCCATCAGTGGGCAGTAGAAATTTCTGCCAAAGAGATGAGAAACGGCTTCGAGCTGCTTGGTGGAATTAAGTCCGGAGCCATTCATGCTGCTATGGTAGGCGCCGCTAATCTTGAGGACTCTACGCTGCTCACCGGTCTTCTCACGCGCTCTGCAGCCGCAGTTCAGCGAGCCATGACAGCAATGGGCAACCTTATGGCCACCGTTCATGAGCTGGCTCCGTTGGCTAAAAGTGATGGTGGCTATAACTCCCTTCAGCTTTGGATTAACGATGAGGTAAGAGAGACAGAGGAATGGAAAGAGGTCTTGGAGACCGCTTCCGTTGCTCTTTCTGCTCTTGAAGAAGCGGCGCTTCGTATAGGAAAAACTACCGATGCGCTTGTCGCATCAGCTCCAAACCTTGCGAGCAACTTGAGCGAGGCGGGGGTGTTCTTGAGCGCCCTTCTGGAGTCGCTGAAACTCATTTGCGAGGGAACAGACAAGAGTTACGTCTATACAGCAAAGTTGACCCGACTGAAGCGTGATATTGGCTCTGAGGCTCTTGTGGCCGAGAAGCTTGATATTGGCGCAGAGCTGGCAGAGAAGTGGCTGCCGGAGACGCACTCCGTTG
>JABZHK010000238.1:0-1244 GCA_015258885.1 Atopobium sp. | reverse complement strand
CCTCAACAAGCTCAAGCGTCGTTTGGATGGGACGCTTTTCTCGCGTTTGTACAATGCGTCGTGCAATGCGTGAGGCAAATTTCTCGTCTCCGTAAATTCGAAGGATTCGGGCGAGGTCGGCTTCGTTGTAGGTGTTGATGACCTCTTGTGCAGTTGGAGTTTGTTTGCCCGGGTCCATTCGCATATCCAACGGGGCATCTTCGTGGTATGAAAAGCCTCGCTCTGGGATATCAAGCTGAGGAGAAGAAACACCAATGTCAAAAAGGAAACAGTCAACTCCGGGGACTTCTGCAGAAACGAGAAGTTCATCGAGGTCGCCAAAATTTCCCTTAAGCGGCAAAAACTCCGCGTTTGGTACTTCTTGCTTCAGGCGAGCAGCTGCTGCTTGATGAGCCATTGCGTCCTGGTCAATTCCAATAGAAAGACCGTCTGGAGCAATCAGCTTTGCCATCTCTACGGTGTGACCCGCTCCTCCCAAGGTGCAGTCGCAAACAACTTCACCTGGTTTGGGGTCCAGCTCGCGCAGCACTTCTGCAAGCATTACTGGTTGGTGCCGATATTCGACTTTCAAGTTACCGTCTTCTACCTTCACGATCTTCTCGCCTCACTAGGCGCCAAAGATGAGGTCCTCGAGCGTTGCAACGCGGTCATCTGCCGAGAAGAGGCTGTTCCACTTGTTGGTGTTCCAAATCTCAAAGTGGTCGCCGTTACCGACAATGGTGACGTCGCGGTCAAGCTGGAGCTTCTCCCTAGCCTGTGGATCGGACTCGTCAATCTTTCCCAGGGCAACACGGCCGGCCGAGTCAATGTCGACGGTTGTTGCTGCTGCGTTCAGCATGCGAAGTGCTGTGACGTCGTCGCGGTTCCTTGGGTTGAGGTTCAGACTTGCAATCCAAGCCTCATACGCCTCAGGTGAGTAGCCGTAAAGCGCGTCCTGTCGACGGAGCAAGATGACAACATCTCCAAGCTGCTTGCGCTGAGGTGCAGGAAGAGTCACGCGAATCTTGGAGTCCAGCGAACGCTGATACTGACCAGTAAGCATGTCTCCCCCTTTCACGTTGGCGCCCCTTGCCGCGCGGGCTGTGTTTGTGTTGTGTGTGCGCGGCAACGCTTGGGCATAGTCCGTCGATTGAACGTGAAATAAATATAACTCATTCCGACACTTACACACACTAGAAAACACTTTCCAACACCAAGTATTTTTCTTATGGTCTAGCTGGGGTTTAACAAAGATGAGAATTGAT
>JABZHK010000237.1:0-1257 GCA_015258885.1 Atopobium sp. | reverse complement strand
CCGCAACAGCATCCTCATGGCTGAGTCCAAAGACCAGCTCAAACGCATAAGGAAACGGTGGTCCTACAAGCTTTTTGAGGTCTGATTCTATAAAGTCTGTATGGCCGCAGTCTGTCATTGCCATCTTTGCCGTTGAAACAATGGTAGGCAACGTGTCCGCCATAGTTCCATCAAAGTCAAAAATAATAAGCGAGCGATTCTGCAGATCTGAAACTACCTCAGAAGTTACCAGTGCTTTATTTGCATCAGTTATGTTTTGCGTTATTGCCATGTTAATCCAATCATCTACGTATGTGAGTATACCGTTCATGACGCAAAACTAACCAGTCAATGACATTTTCTTCTCGCCCGCCGAATTAACTATTGACAGCTGAAATGTCATACACCAGCAAAGGTATATAGTTAACTATAGATAAATCAGTATGCCTAACTTGGGAGGTGTATGATGACTCGTCAGGAAAATAATCCAGAAGCTAAGCAACCTGGAAGAAACAGGCTTGGAAAACTCTATCCGTCTCTCGTCAATACAGACGTTCTGCCTGATGAGTCTCTAGACGCTGCTCAAAATAATCAACATGTTGGTTCTATTGAACAGACTGGTTGGCATACAAAGCTCAATATTGAAGCGCTTTCTCTTACGCTTACAGAGTCCATAACCCCTCTTGAAGTGCTTAAACATTTTGTAACTACAGCATTTTTGCGTGAAAAAGATTCTCACCGAAAAGGTGGATCTGTTGCCATCCCGCCAAGTGATTTTGAACTGCATCTAGCCCAGCGACTAAAAGATGCCGGTGTTCTCGATGCGCAAGACATTACTATCCCCTGCCGCGTGGTGCGCCTGCGTACCAATGGCCTCTTTTATCTGCGCGCTAATCAAAAAACACTTTCCTATGAACAGAAGATTCAGCTCCTTACTATTGAGAGCGCACTGAACACTGCCCTCTTTGCAGAGCGATACTTTCTTGATGCAAATATGGCATCTGAACTTGACTTACTTGCTTTTGAGCAAAAGATTGTCTCTACCATGATGAAGCAATCTCGCCCCCGTTGTGCCACTACTCAAAGCACCCAAGAAGACGGCGAGTGGGTTGTCCGCAAAGCCATCTCTCTACACATTGAAAGCCTGCGTCTATCTCAGCGTCTTGTCACTGAGTTTAGGACCAACGTACACAAGGGAATTGCAGCCTTTAGAGTGCACCTAGCCCTTCCAGAGCAGTTTCCAAGAAGCTTTCTTGGCGCAGATGGGAATATCAAGGA
>JABZHK010000236.1:0-1286 GCA_015258885.1 Atopobium sp. | reverse complement strand
CGACCGGGACCAGGGCCTTTTATACGAACTTCTAAATTTTTAACGCCATATTCTTGGGCAACTTTACCAGCTGCTTCTGCAGCCACTTGAGCTGCAAACGGTGTACTTTTACGAGAACCTTTAAAACCAGCGCCGCCAGAGGTAGCCCAAGACAATGCATTGCCTTGACGGTCAGTGATTGTAATGATGGTATTGTTGAAAGAAGCATGTACATGCACAATACCTTCGCTTACGGTTTTACGTACTTTTTTACGTACACGCGAAGCTGTGTTTGCTTTAGCCATTAATAAAATTCCTTAAAAATTATTTTTTACCAGCAATCGCTTTACGCGGACCTTTGCGGGTACGAGCGTTTGTGCGAGTGCGTTGACCACGACAAGGCAAACCTCGACGATGACGGAAACCACGGTAACAACCCATGTCCATCAATCGTTTGATGCTCATCGTTACCTCACGGCGCAAATCGCCTTCTACTTCATACTTAGCAACTTGTTCACGCAAAGCGTCTAATTGAGCCTCGTCCAAATCTTTTGCTTTTGTAGTGGGAGCAATATTTGCTGCCTCGCAAATTAATTTAGCACGAGTAGCACCGATACCATAAATAGCTTGCAAGCCAATTACGATATGTGCATTATTAGGGATATTTACCCCTGCAATACGAGCCATATTTTTTCCTTTAAACGGCAAAGTTCGTCACTATACCACAAAGTCTTGCTAAAAGAAAAGTTCCCTTAACCTTGACGTTGTTTGTGACGAGGGTCAGTACAAATTACACGAACCACTCGATTACGACGGATAATCTTACAGTTGCGGCAAATTTTCTTTACAGACGGTTGTACACGCATTATCTTTCCTTATATCGTTTTATCTAGCTCGGAAGACTATCCGAGCCCGAGTTAAATCATAAGGTGTCAGTTCTACCGTCACCTTATCCCCAGGAGAGATCCGGATATAGTGCATACGCATTTTCCCGGAAATATGACCTAATACAATATGGTCATTCTCAAGCTTTACTTTAAAAGTTGCGTTAGGTAGAGTTTCAAGAATCTCCCCCTGCATTTGTATGGTATCTTCTTTAGCCATAATTCTACTTACGTGATAAAGATTTCATATCAAGACCGCTCATTAAACTCTCATATTGCTGAGTCATGCGGTAAGAGTTAATTTGGGTACTAAAGTCCATTGTCACCACGACTAAAATCAGTAAAGATGTACCACCCAAATAAAAAGGAACATTCAAAGCTGTTGTCAAAAATTCTGGAATTAAACAAATAGTTGTAATATAT
>JABZHK010000235.1:0-1312 GCA_015258885.1 Atopobium sp. | reverse complement strand
GACTATGTTGATAAAAGTGTGGTTTGCTAAGCACCAGAGAAACAATCGCTTCAAAAACGGTTACTATTGATATCTGAATGTGATTTCAATTCCTATGAAAAGGAGAGATATGGCTCGCAAAAAGACCAAGATTGTTTGTACTATGGGTCCTGCTACAGAAAGTGATGAGGTCCTTCGTGAGCTCATTCTTGCTGGTATGAACGTCGCACGTTTTAACTTCTCGCACGGTAGCCATGAGTATCACCGCACTATGATTGGTCGCGTTCGTTCTATCTCTGATGAGCTTGGTATTCCTATTGCTATCATGCTTGATACAAAGGGTCCTGAGGTTCGCACCGGTCTTCTCGAGGATGGCAAGAAGGTCACCCTTACTACTGGTGATTCCGTTATTGTCACCACTGATGATGACGTCATCGGCAATGCTCAGCGCTTCTCACTTGACTACAAGAATCTTCCAAAAGAGGTCAAGAAGGGTTCTATCATCCTTATTGATGACGGTCTCATTGGCCTCGAGGTTGATCACGTTGAGGGCACTGACATGCACTGCAAGATTATCAACGGCGGTGAGCTTGGCGAGAAGAAGGGCGTAAACGTTCCTAACGTCAACATTGGCCTTCCTTCCGTCACTGAGCAGGACCGCGCAGACATCATGTTTGGTTGCGAGCTTGGTATTGACGCAATTGCTGCTTCCTTCATCCGTGATGGCGCTGCAGTTGAGGAGATTCGTAACATCTGCCGTGAGATGGGTACTCCTAACGTACAGATCTTCCCTAAGATTGAGTCTGCTCTTGGCGTCAAGAACTTTGACGAGATTCTTGCAGCTTCTAACGGCATCATGGTTGCCCGTGGTGACCTTGGCGTTGAGGTTCCTGCAGCTGAGGTTCCTCACATCCAGAAGACTGTTATCAAGAAGTGCAACGACGCTTACAAGCCTGTCATCACCGCAACTCAGATGCTTGACTCCATGATTCGCAACCCTCGCCCAACCCGTGCAGAGGTTACGGACGTTGCTAACGCAATCTACGACGGCACTGACTGCGTCATGCTTTCTGGTGAGTCCGCAGCTGGTAAGTACCCTGTTGAGGCAGTAAAGACTATGGCTTCCATCTGCAAGGAAACCGAGAAGTACCTGCCAGTCAAGGATGTCTATCACCAGCGTGAGGGTCTTAAGAACGTCAACGGCGCTACAGGCTTTGCTGCAGTTGATATGGCAATCCGTGTTGACGCTAAGTGCATCATCTGCCCAACCCACTCTGGCCGTACCGCTCGCCTTGTTTCTAACTTCCGTCCAAAGCGTCCTCTGTATGCAATG
>JABZHK010000234.1:0-1330 GCA_015258885.1 Atopobium sp. | reverse complement strand
GAGAAGAAGCTTATGCCAATGGCAGAGTTGGTGAGTAAGAATAAATATCTTCTTACTATGCGCGACTCGTTTGCCATGCTCATGCCAATCCTTATTATCGGATCAATGTTTACGTTGGTAGGCAACTTGCCAATTCCTGCGTGGGTTGATTTCTTGAAGTCCACTACGATTCAGGGCAAGTCGCTTTTCTCGCTGTTGGCCATTCCTTCTGCCTGCACTGTTTCGCTCATGGCAATATTTTTGTCGTTCGAGATTGGATACAACTTTGCTGATCAACTTGGTTTAGAGGATCGAGTTTCTGCTGGTATGGTTTCTCTCGTCAGCTGGTTTATTTTGATGCCTCAGGTGACTGAGTTTTTGCCCCAGGGAGCTTCTCAGCCATTTTTGGTGGAGAGCATTCCTCTTGCGTGGACCGGCGCGAGGGGTGTGTTTGTAGCGATTATCGTAGGCTTTTTGTCGGTGTCCATTTTTGGATTTGCTATCAAGAAGAACTGGGTTATTAGGATGCCGGAGGGCGTTCCTACGTCTGTTTCGCTTGCGTTTAGTGCTCTGGTTCCGATGGCGCTCACGTTTGCCGCAGTGTGGGCGATTAGCGTTTTGTTTGCACTTACCCCTTGGGGAGATGCGTTCACCTGCATTTATTCCATGTTGCAGATTCCACTGACCATGCTTGGCGGAACCGTGTGGGCCTTGGCGATTGCTTACGTCATCCAGGGCATTTTCTGGTTCTTTGGCATTAACGGGTCAAACATTACAAGCCCTATTTTTACGCCGATTTTGACTGCGCTTACGCTGGAAAACCAGGCCGCCTTTGCCGCCGGCACTGCGCTACCCAACATTATCAATCGAGAGTTCGATGCGTTCTTTGCGCTGTTTGGTGGCGGAGGATCAACCCTTTCACTGTTGATTGTGATATTTTTGTTCTGCAATTCTCGCCGTGCAAAAGATATTGCAAAGATCTCCATTGTGCCTGGTATTTTTGGTATCAACGAGCCCGTCATGTACGGACTGCCGATAGTTTTGAATCCCATCATGGCAATTCCTCTGATTTTTACGCCGGTTGTTAACGTTTTAATTGCGTGGTTCACAATGAGCGCCGGATTGGTGCCTCTTTGTAACGGTATTATGCTGCCTGGAAGTACCCCTCCTTTGATCTCGGGATTTCTTCTGTGCGGATGGCAGGGCGCTTTACTTCAGCTCGTATTGATTTTGATTGATATGGCAATCTACCTGCCGTTTATTAAGGCTCTGGATATGCAGTTTCTCAAGGAGGAAAAGGGAGCTGAGACAGAGCACGCAGTCTAGTGCTGCGGAGACATAGTGTGCGTTG
>JABZHK010000233.1:0-1332 GCA_015258885.1 Atopobium sp. | reverse complement strand
TTGCTGCAATGCCCCTGTGCTTTAGGTTCGCGCTGATTGCCTCATGCGACCTCTCGTCAATGCTCTTTCTCATGGCCGTCTGGCTTCTCGTGTTGGGGGATCCGATCTCAAGGCGAGACGGAGTCAGTGTACGAAAGGACTGCCAAAATGAAGTTGGAGATGTAGAAGAAGTAGATTTCTACAGAACGTTGGAGATGCAAAAGCACAAAGCGCCTAATTAGTACAGTATGCTCAGGTGAGATAGATGAAAAAAATTTACGAAACCTCTATCCTAATTTACTCATAACCCGAAGGTCGTAGGTTCAAATCCTGCCCCCGCGACCATAAGAATTTTGAAACCCGCCCTCGGCGGGTTTTTTGTTAGCAATCAACGCTATTTAGGCAAGCCACTATGACAGCCCAGGCAAGCCACTTTGACAGGATACTAAACCTTCCTGTGCGATTGCCTCTACGCATCAAAACCAAAGTTCAGCAAGCGTTGTAACCTCAGTTCAAGACCCTTGTGATGATCATAGGAATCGATCATACGTTTATGGTCTGGAGCGGCAGATGCTAGTTTCTCAACCAGTGCATCTGTTGTCTGTCTCACTGAGCGCAGGGGCTCAGGATGGTTTATACCTTCGCGCTCGCCACTTGCAATACACCAGCGAATCTCTGAACGCACATGACTTGTATCAAAGGTTTTAACAAAATCAGGAAACCAGGTGCTTGGGCTGGCAAGAAGATACTGGTCAAAGAAGCAGGTTGTTTGCATCTCAAAGAGACCGCACAAACCCGACAATGAATAACCCAGAAGCGTAAGCGGACAGTGATTCTGAGTGGTATGGGTAGCTAGGGCAGCGTACTTCTCGACAGTTGGAAGTACGATGTCTGAGAGAAATTCTCTTCCAAATCCTCCAAAGTCTGGAGCCTCAACACGTGTGCTTGGAGCTGGCCAAGGGGAATAGCAGTCTTGATTAGACGGCGCGGTAATGGTGAGGCATTGGGGAAGCTTTGTGGCGTCAAGTTTTCCAGAAGAAAGAAGAGAAGTTATCTTTGGCATCAGCAGAGAGCCATGGAGAATAACAAGAAGACCTGGAACTTTGGAGCGTTCTCCAATAGTGATTGTACTGTCTGGTAGAGCTGATAAATCCATGAAAATCCTTGTCTGTTACTATCTGTTAGCTACCAGCGACGTACATCGATGGACGGTAGCCATCATAAAGAGATGTAGCTATTTTAGACATTTCTTACTATGTCCGACTTCTCACAACTCAAAAAGTAATATATAGTTAACTTTCAAAAAATCCGCTGCTTCTGTGTAACGCGCATTGTACGTTGTGCGTTGTGCGC
>JABZHK010000232.1:0-1349 GCA_015258885.1 Atopobium sp. | reverse complement strand
GCTCGTCAGCAGCCACCTCATGCATAAGCTTGTGAGAGCCTGCCTCCATACCCTTGGAGAGAATCAAAACATCAACTTCAGGGTCAAGATATGGTGCACAAGCAGCACAAACAGAGCGCAGAAACGCAGAAGGTGCTGCCATAACAACGGCATCTACACCGGTGAGAGCCTCAGCCTCACTGGTGGTAGACACAATATTATGTGGCAGCTCGGAATCAGAAAGATGTCTGCAGTTGACGTGCTCTTTATTGATGGATTCGGTGACATCGGCCTCTCTAGACCAGATAATTACCTCATCAGAAGTTGAAGCAAGAAGTGTTGAAAGCGCGGTACCCCATGATCCCGAACCAATAACAGCAACTTTTTTCATGATTAGTTGTCCTTTTTCTTTTCGCCGAAAGAGAATTTAGACTCACTACCAGCATTAAGACGATTGATATTCTCGCGATGAGCCCAAATAACTGCCGCTGCTACAACAAAGACAGGAATGGTTGCCACAGGATCCATACCAAATAGCAGGCAGAATAGTGGAATGGCAACGGCCGCACCGATGGAGCCAAGCGATACGTACTTAGTTGGCACGGCAAGCGTAATAAACACCGCAAGAGCTACAAGAGCAGCAAGTGGATTTACTGCAAGGCCACCGCCAAATCCAACAGCGATTCCCTTACCGCCATGGAAATGAAGCCAGGGCGAGAAGATATGACCAAGAACGCAGCAGGCATACACAAAAGAAATGATGAGCTCAGCCTCTGCGTGATCATTTCCCGAGACCAGAGGAGTAAATCCCTGGGCTCCCAAGAACCAACGAACCAGCATGACGCTGACAATGCCCTTACCTGCATCGCAAAGAAGCGTAAGAATACCTGCGGCTTTACCAGCATTTCTTGCAACATTGGTGGTGCCAATGTTTCCTGATCCAAGTTTGCGAATATCTTCATGAGCCAGAACGCTTGCAATAATCAGGCCAAATGGAATGCCACCAAGGCCAAATGCAATTAGTCCAAAAATCAGAGCAACAACAATGCCAGACATTAGTTAGACTCAACCTTCTTACGGAACTTCAAACGAATAGGTGTACCAATCAGAGAGAACTTCTCGCGAAGCCTGTTCTCAATAAAGCGCTCGTAGTTGTCATCAACAAGGTCTGGAGCGTTGCACCAGAACGAGATAACAGGAGGCTTAGAGCCCGTCTGTGTGGCGTACTGAATCTTAAGGCGACGGCCTCGGTCAGAAACCGTGTGTCCGCCTTCTCTAATCTGGGCGAGAAGCTCGTTGAGCTCGGAAGTCTTAAGCTGAAGTGCGCGGGATTCTGCAGCCGAAAGTGCAGCGGCAAGTACCTTATCAAT
>JABZHK010000231.1:0-1352 GCA_015258885.1 Atopobium sp. | reverse complement strand
TCTGTAGCAGGCATGATTGGTGGAGGTAGACCTGTGATTCCAGGCGAGATTTCTCTTGCTCATAAAGGTGTGCTCTTTCTAGATGAGCTGCCTGAGTTTGCTTCTAATACGTTGCAAGTATTACGTCAGCCTATTGAAGACGGATATGTACGTCTTGCGCGAGTGGATGGCATCTATAAGTTTCCTTCTCAGTTCCAGCTCATTGCTGCAGCTAATCCTTGTCCCTGTGGTTACTTTGGAGACAAAACGCACACTTGCAAGTGCTCTCCAGGAAAGATTTCTACCTATCAGTCAAAAATTGGAGGTCCTTTGATGGATCGAATAGATATTGTGTGTGATGTAGCTCGTCCTTCTTCAGATCGAGTTATTCAAGGTGAGCTAGGACTCACTTCAGCAGGTATGCGTTCTCTTGTTATCTCTGGTAGAGATTTTGCTTCTTGGCGAGAAACCCGTGGAGTAGAAAGCTCTTCTCGCCAAAAGTACGTGGAGAGCTTTGATGAATCAGCACTGCAGCTGCTTCATAGATTTGCTCGTGGACTTCATTTAGGAGGTAGAGCAATAACGCGTACCTGCAGAGTTGCACGGACTATCGCAGATATTGCTCATCATGAAAAAGTGACAAAAGACGACGTATCTGAGGCAGTTGCCTATAGGTCTCGTTCTTTGGAGTAGCAATGGAGAGATGGGAGATTTCATCAGAAGATGAGGATTATCCAAAAGAGTTGCTACTGCTCAACCATCCTCCCGAAGTGATATACGGAATGGGAGATAGAAGTGTTTTGCAAGCACCTTGTATGTCGGTAATTGGAGCTCGTAGAGCCACTCCTTACGGTATGGCAATTGCAGAAATGGCTGGTAGATGCGCCGCTGATAATAATATTGTGGTGGTATCTGGCGGAGCTCTTGGCTGCGATTATAGGGCGGGTATGTCTGCGCTAAGTGCTGGTGGAAAAACCGTTGTAGTAGCAGGCTGCGGCGCTGATGTGACATATCCAACTACCTCTTCAGAGCTTTTTGAAGCAGCACGAGAAGGAAGGGGAGCAGTCATTTCTCTAGACAGGTGGGGAACGCCTCCTAGACGCTATGCCTTTCCTAGAAGAAATGCGGTTATTGCAGCATTAGGTAAAGTGCTCTTGGTAACGGAAGCAGGGCTTTGTTCAGGCACCATGAGCACTGCTGAATTTGCTAACTCACTTGGTAAAACCATTTATGCAATACCTGGGTCTATCTTTTCTCCAGCTTCTGCTGGCACTAATAGACTAATTGCTGAAGGTGCTCAAATTATTCCTGACGAGACTTCGTTGGGCCTTGCAATTTCTTTAGATTTTGATTGTTTGGTTCAAGAACAAATG
>JABZHK010000230.1:0-1374 GCA_015258885.1 Atopobium sp. | reverse complement strand
CTCTTTACCGAGTGAGTTGCGGCAAAGGTCAAGGACTGTCCAAGCTCTCCCGAGGTAGTCTGAGTTGTCTTTGTTTGAGCTGTCTTTGTTTGGGTTGTGCGCTTCATGATTGCCATGTGCACCTCCGATAATTAGTGGAAATAAGTGACTAACTGGTTGGTGTATGACGCAAACTGAAAGCGTTCTGTTATGTGTGGGACTTAAAACCTGCCACATAGATTCATATATCTACAGGATTGCTCTATAAACCTGCAAATTTATATCCCTATAGGCTCGCGGTGCAGTAAAAATTAAAACTTTTGAATAAGAGGTTTCTTTATATCCGTCACACATAAATGAACAGGGTCAGCATCTGCTGTCAGACGTAAGCTGCTACTTCGACCAGGCATATAAAGCACCTCCTTGAAATAGGTGTTTTGCAAGAGCGGCGCCAACTGAAAAATTGAACGTCCGTCCACTCAAGCACTCTAAGAGTAGTTGGGTTGACGACTTTGGTCAACCTATTACTATATATCTTATAAATAACGTGTTTAATCTGCGTATTTATTTGCCGCGATATGGCGAGAAACCCTGTCGAGCAGTAACGCAGAGAAGAAACGACAAGCAGAACGACAAAATGCCGTACGCTGCACTCTTGCTAAGAAGGAGCATCTCATGGGCAAAGTAATTGTATTTGGAAGCCTGAACATGGATATCTCCATCGAGGCAGATAAGATGCCTCAGCAGGGCGAGACTATTGGCGGCAAAAATCTTGTCACCAGCCCAGGTGGAAAGGGCGCTAACCAAGCAGTTGCTGCAGCTCGAATGGGTGCAGATGTCCACATGATTGGTGCTGTTGGCGCTGACTCGTTTGGACAGGACCTCAAGCAGTCGCTTATTGGCTACGGCGTCAATGCGGAGCAGGTAGAAGAGCTGTCTGGGGTCTCCACGGGCGTTGCCGTGATTGTGCGCGTGGGCGGCGATAACCGTATCATTCTGGATCACGGTGCTAATTACGTTCGCACAACCGATGACGTAAAAACGGTGCTTGATCGCATTGCGGAGCCAGGTGACGTGTTCTTGACGCAGTTTGAGTGCGAGTTGTCGACCACGTTTGAGCTTATCAGGCACGCGCATGAGCTGGGGCTCTATACGATGGTGAACCCATCGCCAGCGGCAACTATGACCACCGGTCTTCTCGCCAGCGTGGACTTGCTCTGCCTGAACGAGATTGAGTTTGCGGACTTGTTTGGCGAGGGCAAGATCAGCCCGCTGGCAGATCCTGAGGCTGCGGTGCAGAAGGTGCTTGCAAGTGGCGTGGCAACCGCTGTGTTGACGCTGGGTTCCAAGGGTTCCATTGCTGCCGACACGCACGGCGTGTACCAGCAGGAATGT
>JABZHK010000022.1:0-11144 GCA_015258885.1 Atopobium sp. | reverse complement strand
GTCCTCGACACTCCCCTTACCTGCGAGATTAAGCATGTTTGCAGCAAGCTCAACGCAGACGTCGGTCAGATCCTCAGGACCCTCACCCTTAAGCGTGGCCACTGCCTCGATGACCTCGAGGGAGTTGCCCACGTTTTTGCCAAGAGGACGGTCCATGCCGGTAATCAGGGCCGCGGTGGTTCGGCCGACGTGCTCGCCGATAGAAACCATGGCATCTGCCAGCTCAATTGCGGAGTCAACATCCTTCATGAAGGCGCCGGAGCCGCACTTGACGTCCAGCAAAATGCAGTCGGAGCCGGACGCAATCTTCTTGCTCATGATGCTCGACGCAATCAGAGGCACCGAGTCGACGGTTGCGGTGACGTCGCGCAGGGCGTAGAGCTTCTTGTCCGCGGGGACAAGATTGCCCGTCTGACCTGCGACGGCAACGCCAATCTCGGAGACCTGCTTGAAGAAATCAGGCTCGGAAATCTCAATGGAAAGACCTGGGATTGCCTCAAGTTTGTCCAGCGTACCGCCCGTGTGACCCAAGCCGCGGCCACTCATCTTAGCAACCTTGACGCCCAGAGACGCAACAATAGGAGCAACTACCAGCGTGGTCTTATCGCCAACGCCGCCGGTAGAGTGCTTGTCCACCTTGATACCAGGGATTGCCGAGAGGTCCATCATGTCGCCGGACTCGGCCATCGCCATGGTCAGGTGAGCCGTCTCGTGCGCGGTCATGCCCTTGTAGAAAATGGCCATCGCCAGCGCGGAAGCCTGGTAATCGGGAATATCCCCAGCTACATAGCCCGAGACAAAGTAATCGATCTCGGCGTCGGTAAGCTCGCCGCCGTCGCGCTTCTTTTCAATCACGTCGTACATGCGCATAGTTGAACCTCTTTTCGCTGTTCGCGTTAACTCTCTAGTAAAAGAGCCGGTAGCGAGAAACTCTACCGGCTCGCAATTTCATGCAACCTACCAGGTTTTCTGCACCCGAAAGCGCAGGATGCTTGATGCCACAGCTTACTGGTTACCTCCGCCGTGCTCGCTGCACCCGCAGCCACAACCGTGCTCGTGGCCACCGTCGGCACCCTTCACGGCGTCGTCGCCCGATGCGCCGGCAGGGCTGGACTCACCCAGATCCTCGGGACCAAATCCCATAGGCAAGATGTCCTGGAGCAGATACTCGCGAGGAGCAGCATCTGTCTTGCCCAGCACAATACGGAATGTAGCAGGATCGCACCACTCGCGAATAACCTGCCTGCATACGCCACAAGGAGTGCACCAAGCTGTTGGGGCTTCTCCCTCAGGACCGCCAACAACCGCAATGGCCACAAAATCCCTGCGACCCTCAAACACTGCGCGGAAAAACGCCGTACGCTCAGCACAGTTAGAAGGCGTATACGCAGCGTTTTCTAGGTTGGCGCCGCCGTACACCGTGCCGTCGGAGCACAAAAGCGCAGCTCCAACAGCATAGTGAGAGTACGGTACATAGGCGTGGTTGCGCGCCTCAATAGCAAGCTGAACAAGCGCCTCGTTAGAAACGTGGCAAGAACCCTCTACCTCTGTCATTATGCGCGGCTTCCCTTGATGTATGGCACGCCGTCTGCCTTAGGAGCAACAGACTTACCAACAAAGAGGACCAGCGTAATGATGGTGATGAAGTATGGAAGCATTGCAATAATCTGACTTGGGATTGGAGTTGCGCCACCGCCAAGAAGAATTGCCAGTGCCTGAGTAAAGCCAAAGAGCAGGCAAGCTGCATAGGTGTTCAGAGGCTTCCACTTACCAAAGATAACCGCAGCCAGTGCAATAAAGCCCTGACCAGAAATAGCGGTCTGAGTGAACTGAGAAATAATTGCCAGCGTTACAGAAGCGCCACCAAATCCTGCAAGAACACCAGAAACAATAACGCAAAGGTAGCGAGTCTTACGAACGCTAATGCCCAGTGTCTCGGATGCGTGTGGGTGCTCGCCAACGGAGCGAATACGCAGGCCCCACTTGGTACGGTAAAGCACAAACCAGACGAGAAGGGCGGTTAAAAGTGCAAGTACCACGGTAATGTCTACGTTCAAGCTGGAATAAGGTGTGTCGTTAAAGGCACCCTCACCAAAGAGCTTTGGCAGCTTATTGACTGCTGGAGACATTGCAGCGCCATCAAACAAAAGACGGCAGGCAAACAGAGCAATGCCAGGTGCCAAAAGGTTAATTGCAACACCAGAAACTGTCTGGTCAGCGTTAAATGTAATAGATGCCATGGCGTGCAAAAGCGCAATAAGACCGCCTGCAATACCTGCACAAAGGAAGCCAATCCAAGGGTTTCCGGTGAGGTAGCTGCCCGCAACGCCTGCAAAGGCACCAACACCCATCATGCCCTCAATACCAATGTTGACAACACCGGAGCGCTCGGAGACAACGCCGCCCAGAGCACCAAAAATAAGAGGTGTCGAGTACATGAGGGTAACGGAAACAAGAAGAATCAGGTTAGTGAGCATTGTTTGCCTCCTCCTGAGAAGGGTCGGACGCATCACTCACTTGAGCAGCAAGCTTTGCCTCTTCTTCCTTAGCCTTCTGGGCACGCTTGTGATCAAGACGGTCGGCAAGCATTGGAATAACGCCACCCAGAGCCATGAAGAACACGATGGTACCAATAACAATGTTGATAATCTCGGAAGGTGCACCAACCGTCTGCTGAACAGTCTGGCCACCATAAAGAAGACCAGCAAACAGGAAGGATGCAGGAATACATGCCACAGGATTGCAGTTGGCGATAAACGCAACGGACAGACCGTTAAAGCCGTTGTTCTCAAATGCTGCCAGCGTTGCAATACTGTGAGGAGCAATACCGGTGATGGTCAGAGCACCTGCAAGTCCGCAGAGTGCACCAGAAATAGCCATGCAGAGCGTAATGTTTTTCTTAACGTTTATGCCGGTAAACTGTGCAGCATCGCGGTTAAAACCAACAGCGCGCATCTCATAACCAACCTTGGTGCGCATAAGCAGCCAGCCAATAAAGATAGCTGCGAAAATAGCAACAAAAATACCAATGTTTACGTCGGTGCGCATAATAGCGTCACCGATAACAGGGATATTGCGAATTGCCTCAGCACCGTCCTCGGAATTCTTCATGCCATAGAACAGCGTGGTGTAGCCAGACTCGTTAATAGAGTACGAAGAAGTTGAGTTTGGCTGGTGGAACTGTGGAAGAGAAACCACAAAGTTGCAGAGGTAGAGGCTGATCCAGTTAAACATAATGCTGGTAATAACCTCGTTGATGCCAAACTGGGCTTTAAGCCATCCAATAATGGCACCAATACCTGCTCCGCCTGCGGTACCTACCAAAACAACTACAGGAATCTGCAGTACAGGAGGAAGGTCAAGGCTGTAGCCAACAATAACGGCCAGGATAGTACCAACAATGTACTGGCCCTCAGCGCCAATGTTAAAGAGGCCAACGCGGAATGCAAAGGCAACGGCAATACCCGTAAAGAGCAGAGGTGTTGCCTTAATAATGACGTTGGAAATATATTTTGGCTTACCTACCATGCCGCCAATAAGTGCCTCAAACGAGCTGATAGGGTCATAACCTGCAACAACCAAAATAATAGAAGCAACCAACAGGCCAACAAAAATAGCAACAATTGCTGACGTAATGGGCTTTCTCATTATCTTTGTAAGCGTACTCACTCGGCGTCACCTCCTGCCATCAGCAGGCCAGCCTGCTCTTCAGTGATAGTACCTTGGTCAAACTCGCCAACATTCTTGCCGGCGTAAATAATTGCCATCTTATCGGCAACGTCCATAATCTCGTCCAGCTCAAAGGAAATCAGCAAAATTGCTGCTCCACGGTCCCTCTCGCGAATCAGCGCTTTGTGGACAAACTCAATAGCACCAACGTCAAGGCCGCGAGTTGGCTGGATAGCAATGAGAACGTCTGGATTGGAAGAGACCTCGCGGGCGATAATAACCTTCTGCTGGTTACCGCCGGAAAGTCCCACTGCCTGATGGTCTACACACTCTGCAGGACGAATATCAAACTCGTCAATGAGCTTCTGAGAGAATTCCTTGATCTTTGCCAGGTCAAGTGCAATGCCCTTACCAAAGGTTTCCTCGTTGTGACGCTCAAGCACCATGTTCTCGGCAACCGTAAAGGGCAGAACCAGGCCCCAACGATGACGGTCTGAAGGAATGGTTGCAACTGCGTGATCAATAACCGTCTTAGGGGTTGTGCTCTGAATCTCTTCACCCTTGACAGAAATGGTGCCCGACTCAGGCTTAACCAGTGCGTTTATGACATCGGCAAGTTCTTTCTGACCGTTGCCGTCAATGCCTGCAAGACCAACAATCTCGCCGGCACGAATATCCAAATTAAAACCGTTTACCTGCTCAATGCCGCGCTCGTCTTTGACGTGGAGGTCTTTGATTGAAAGAACAACCTCACCAGGAGTTGCGGGCTTCTTTTCTACATGCAGGTTAACGTTTCTACCCACCATAAGTGTTGCAAGCTCAGTCTCGGATGTCTTGGAAACATCAACGGTGCTCATGTACTTACCGCGGCGAATAATGGTGCACTCATCAGCGGAAGACATAATCTCTTTAAGCTTGTGGGTAATAACAATGATGGTTTTACCCTTGCTTACCAGGTCATGCATGATCTGGATAAGCTTCTCAATCTCCTGTGGCGTAAGAACTGCCGTAGGCTCATCAAGAATCAAGGTATCAGCACCGCGATACAGGGCCTTTAAGATCTCAACACGCTGCTGCATACCAACAGAAATGTCTTCAATCTTGGCGTCAGGATCTACGTCAAAGCCGTATTCCTCAACAATCTCCAGGACCTTCTCGCGAGCTCGCTTTGGATCAAGGACGCCACCAGCCTTGGTGACCTCGTTGCCCAAAACAATATTTTCTGTAACAGTAAAGTTCTCAACCAACATAAAGTGCTGGTGAACCATACCAATGCCGTGAGCGATAGCATCGTTTGGGCCAGAAATGGATACGCGCTCTCCGTTGAGGTACACATCTCCCTCATCCGCAGAATACAGGCCGTACAGTACGTTCATAAGCGTACTTTTACCTGCGCCGTTTTCTCCTAAAATGGCGTGGACAGTTTGCTTGCGCACGTTAAGGTCTACGGCGTCAAGAGCTTTAAACGATCCAAAAACTTTGGTAATGCCATGCATCTGAACAGCGTAATCCGAACTGACTTCCACGAGCCACCTCCTTTACACACTTGCGAGAGGTGAGGAGTGCCAAAGAGCACCCCTCACCAGCAAATCCAAACTCATCAACCTTTTGGGCCTGTCAGAGGTCAAAAACCATCTGGCGAGAAACCCTAAGGCTCAAAACATTAAGCTACAACTTAGCTCAAAGACTTGACGTACTTGTCCAGGTCATCCTTGCTTGCAGGAGGAACAACGGAGCCAGCCTTGATCTTATCGAGAAGGCCGGTAGCTGCCTTGTAGGTGTCCTCAGCCATGAGGTGGTGATCCTCAGCAATTCCGACAGCGTCCTCGGAAGCGCCCAGAGAAATGGTGGTGCCGCCCTTCTGGCCGTCCTTCAGGATCTTCTCGGAAATCTCAACGATAGCAACGTTGACGCGCTTAAGAGCGGAGGTCAGAACGTTCTCTGGAGCAAGATATGCCTGGTCACGGTCAACGCCAATAGCAAGCTTGTTTGCGTCCTTAGCTGCCTCAATAACGCCAGTTCCTACGCCGCCCGCTGCGTGGAAGACAACGTCGCAACCATCGGAGTACATGGAGTTAGCAATAGCCTTGCCCTTTGCAGCATCGGAGAAGGACTCTGCATACTGTGCAGAAATCTCAACGTTGGTGTTGTTCTCCTTGTTTGCAAAAGCAACGCCGCCGCGATAACCATACTCAAACTGGTCGATAAGTGCGGAAGAAATGCCGCCAACAAAGCCAACCTTGCCGGTCTTTGTAGTGCGAGCAGCAATGTAGCCAACAACAAAGGAAGGCTCCTGGGCGCGGAACATAACACCGGTGAAGTTGGAAACCTGAGACTCGTTGCCATTGTCGATAATGGCAAACTGGGTGTTTGGATTGTCCTTAGCAGCCTTAAGGGTTGCGTCTGCCATAGCAAAGCCAACACCCCAAACAAGGTCGGACTCATCGTCAACAGCCTTATCAAGGTTGGTTGCGTAGTCGGAATCCTGCTTGGACTCAAGGCATTTGACTTCCCAGCCGTTCTTGTCCTTGAGCTCGTTCATGCCCTCCCAAGCAGACTGGTTAAAGGACTGGTCGTTTACACCGCCAGTATCGGTAACCATAGTGAGCTTCTTTTTCTTCTCACCTGATGCCTTCTGGCCGCCGTCGTCCTTCTTCTGGTTGCAGCCTGCAAGACCTGCGAGTGCTGCAAGTGCGCCAGCGCCGGTTGCGCCAGTCACAAAACTACGACGAGAAACGTTCTTGTTCATTCCGTGCTCTCCTTACCTCATGTGGCGGGAACATCCAGCTTTTGTGCTGGATCTTTATGAGAAGTTGACCAAACTTCCCTAACTTAAGCGGAAAATCCGCATGGTTCCTAAACAAACAGCAATGGCAAGCTGCTGACCTGCGATGCTTTGCGCAACAAGCGCTTTAAGCAACAACAGAAAGAGCAACCTCCATCATCTGTGTGAAGCTAGTCTGACGCTCCTCAGCAGTAAGTGCTTCTCCTGTAAGAGGCAGGTCAGAGATAGTTAGCAGCGTAAGCGCATGCTTATGAGCGTGCATGGCGTTGAGATACAGGGCTGCCGACTCCATCTCAACGGCAAGAACATCCATGCTTGCCCATTTTGGAAGCGAGTTGTCTACGGTATAGAACACGTCGCTTGCCAGGATATTACCAACGCGAACGGGATAACCCAGCTTTTCTGCACCAGCAACAGCCTTGCTCAACAGGCCAAAGTCTGCGGTAGGTGCAATAGTTCCAGGCATTCCGTACTGTGATGGATAATTAGAATCAGTGCTGGAAGACATGCCAATAACAATGTCTCTAAGCTTTACCTCAGGAGCAAGGCCGCCAGCGCTTCCAATGCGGAGAATGTTGTCAACTCCATAGAAATTAAAGAGCTCGTAAGAATAAATACCAATGGAAGGCATACCCATACCAGAACCCATAACGGAGACTGGCTGTCCCTTGTAGGTGCCGGTATAACCAAACATATTGCGAACGGTGTTGAACTGCTCAACGTTCTCCAGGTACGTGTCTGCAAGAAGCTTTGCGCGCAGAGGATCGCCTGGCATGAGGACAGTCTTAGCAATCTGGCCCTCAACAGCAGCGTTATGGGGAGTTGGGGTAGTAGCCATTAGTTCTCCTTAAGAATCTCTGACAGGTGAGAAGTTCCAACACCAAGTTGCTCAACGCCAAAATAATCAAGGATTGTCTCAGCCATATCGGCAAATGTGGCGGTTGTGCCAAGGTTGGTGTTTGGCTTGACCTTTGGACCCGTGATAAGCAGTGGCACGTACTCACGAGAGTGATCAGTAGATGGTGTTACCGGGTCACAGCCATGATCTGCGGTGATAATGAACAGGTCATCCTCACGAAGGCCCTCAATAATCTGAGGAATGCGCTCATCAAAATAAGAAAGAGCGTTGGAGTATCCCACAGGATCATTGCGGTGACCGTAAATCATGTCAGTATCAACAAGGTTAGTGAAGCACAGACCGTTGAAGTCTTTGCTGGTAGCCTCAATAGTCTTCTGAATTCCATCTGCGTTGCAGGTAGTAAACTCAAACTCAGTCATGCCACGGTGAGCAAAGATGTCATAAATCTTGCCAATGGAAAGAACGTCAAAGCCGTTCTCTTTAAGACGATCAAGCATAGTTGGGCCCGTTGGCTCAAGCGAGAAGTCATGACGGCGAGAAGTGCGCTGGTATGGCCACTCTCCCTCAAAAGGACGAGCAATAACGCGAGCAACACCGTGCTCACCCTGAAGAATCTCGCGCGCAATGCGGCAATATTCATAGAGTTTCTCGGGACTTACCACGTCCTCATGAGCAGCAATCTGGAAAACAGAATCTGCTGAGGTATAGACAATCAGAGCACCAGTCTCTACGTGCTCTTTACCAAAGTCTCTAATAACATCGGTTCCGGAATAAGGCTTGTTGCAGATAACCTTACGGCCCGTCTTCTGCTCAAACTCCTCAATGACCTCCTGTGGGAAACCATCAGGATAGGTTGGGAACTTCTTTGGAGAAATGACGCCTGCCATCTCCCAGTGGCCAACCGTAGTGTCTTTACCAGCGGATTTCTCCTGCATACGAGCGTATGCACCCACAGGAGACTCAATTGGCTTCAAATCAACGTCATACACAGTATCAAGCGCGCCATCAATATTAAGAAGGCCCAGCTTTGTCATATTTGGGATGTTAAGAACGCCACTTGTTGCGCATGCACAAAGGGTATTACTACCCTCGTCTCCGTATGCCGCTGCATCAGGCTCTTCGCCGATGCCAAAACTATCAAGAACAACTACAAAAACACGTTTAGGCATGCTACCTCCTAAAACGCCCGAAACAAGCATTTGCGCACGATACATGCACGAACTAACTTATGTGGACGAGTCATTACTATTCATTAAATATATTATTACAGTTGCATAACGCCGACGCCCAATTTAGAGAGATTTTCACGATACAACCGTTTGCAGATACTAAAATTCTGTAAACGGTACGCAGCAAATGCTTAGAAAAATCAAGCAGGTAAAACCAATATGACGAGAAAATCTTTGGGCTCACCGGGGAAAATTTAATGAATTCATTCTTTACAGACTCTAGCTGCTGTCTTATCGTTATCCAAAGCAGATTTAAGCACTAGCTTAAACAAGATAAGCACCTGTTTAGAAGTTTTTATATAAGCACCTGTTTAGTCGAATTCTCTTTTTACTACTAGGAGGCCTGATGCTCACTAATAGAGAACAGATGATTTTCAACTGGATCAAAGAGCAGCCTTCCATTACTCAGAAGGAAATTGCAGAGCGTGCAGGTATCTCACGTTCTTCTGTTTCGGTTCACATCTCCAATCTTACCGCAAAGGGCGCAATTCTGGGCCGTCGCTATATTTTGAGCGAGCGTCCCTACGTCATTGTTATTGGCGCTGCTAACATGGACATTGCTGGTCGCCCAGACTCTTCCCTTGTAGCAGGAGACTCCAACCCTGGTAAAGTCACCATGTCCTTTGGTGGTGTGGGCAGAAATATTGCACACAACCTGGCCCTTCTCGACGGTGACGTTCGTCTGCTCACTGCTTTTGGCGAAGACTATCGTGCGCGCGAGCTCAAAGAGGGCTGCCTGGACTGCGGTATTGACATCGACGCTTCTATTACCGTGCCGGGCGCTTCCACTTCTACCTACCTCTTCATTATGGACGAGCATGGTGAGATGCAGGAAGCCATCAATGACATGCAGATTTACGAGTATGTCACCCCCGAGCGCATCGAGGAGCGCCTGGATGTTATCCAGCACGCCGCAGCTTGTGTGATTGATACCAACCTGCCTCAGCAGACCATCGAGTTCATTGCCAAGAACGTGACCTGCCCCATCTTCTGCGATCCCGTTTCTTCCATCAAGGCACAGAAGCTCAAGAAGGTTCTGGGCAAGATTCACACACTCAAGCCAAATCGCCTTGAGGCCGAGATGCTCTCGGGTATCAAGATTACCGACGACGCTTCCCTTGAAGCCGCAGCTCAGGAGCTGCTTGCAACAGGACTGAAGCGCGTGTTTATCTCCCTTGGCGAGAAGGGCCTTCTTTGCGCTGATCACGAGAAGACCGTCCGCTTGCCACTGCTTCCTGCAAAGCTGGTCAACATGACAGGCGCGGGAGATGCCATGATGGCGGGAGTTACCTGGGCGTACACTCAGGGCATGACGCTTGAGCAAACCGGCCTGGTAGGCATGGCTGCTTCCAGCATGGCCATTGAAGGTGAGGACACCATCAACGGTGAGCTTAACGTTGAAGAGGTTATCAAGCGCGCAGGTATTTAGCGTGTCTGCACAGCACAGCGTGTCTGCGCGGCACAAAGCGTTCGCACGACACAAAGCGTTCGCACGGCACTACTTTCGGTTCCATTAGTCGTTTACGATTGGAGTATATATGTCAAACCTGAAGGATTTTCTCGTTGTATCTGACGAGGTCAAAGAGGCTCTTGAGCAGAATAAGCCTGTTGTAGCTCTGGAGTCCACCATCATTTCTCACGGTATGCCTTACCCACAGAACGTCGAGACCGCTCTGAAGGTTGAGCAGATTATCCGCGACAACGGTGCAATTCCTGCAACTATTGCAATTATTAACGGCCAGATGCGTGCCGGCCTTTCCGCTGACGAGATTGACTACCTGGGCAAGAAGGGCCGCGAGGTTGCTAAGGTCAGCCGCCGCGACCTCCCTGTTATCATCGCTGAGAAGAAGGACGGTGCAACCACCGTCACTACTACCATGATGATTGCTCACATGGCAGGCATCGACGTCTTTGCAACCGGCGGTATCGGCGGCGTTCACCGTGGCGCTGAGACCACCATGGACATCTCCGCTGACCTTGAGGAGCTTGCACAGACTCCTGTTATGGTTATTTGCGCTGGCGCAAAGTCCATTCTTGACCTTGGCCTTACCCTTGAGTACCTGGAGACTAAGGGCGTTCCTGTACTTGGTTACCAGACCGAGGAGCTTCCTGCGTTCTATACTCGTAAGAGCGGCTTTAGCGTTGACTACCGCGTTGACTCCCCTGCTGAGCTGGCAGAGATCTTTACTACCCAGCAGCAGATTGGCATGAACAGCGGCCTTCTGGTTACCAACCCAATTCCTGAGCAGTATGCAATGGATAAGGACACCATCGACGCAGCTATCGAAAAGGCCCTTGCAGAGGCAGAGGCAAACGGCATCCACGGCAAGGAGTCCACACCATTCCTACTTGCAAAGGTTGCTGAGATTACTGGCAACAACTCTCTTGAGTCCAACATTCAGCTGGTCTTCAACAACGTTGCTCTTGGCGCAAAGGTTGCTGCTGAGGTCTGCAACCGCAAGTAAGTGCGCGTACGCACTGCGTAAGCACCACGCAAGCACACGTGCGAACGCCGCGTAAGCATCGCATTTCTTTTGGCCCCTACGTCGTTTTGAACTGCCTCCCATTTCTTGGACATAAGAAATGGGAGGCAGTTCATATG
>JABZHK010000229.1:0-1378 GCA_015258885.1 Atopobium sp. | reverse complement strand
CATAGTGAAAGTTAGGCTCGCAATAGAAGAAGGACTTGTGCGACGAGAAACCCGTGCACTCGCATGCGTACCCGCAGCAGCGCCTGGCGAGAAACCCGTGTGCTCGCACCGTACAACGCTTCGCAGAAAAGCCGTATACTTATGACGATATAAGTCCACGAAAGGATTGATATGTCTGACACTCTGATTCCACAAAATTCCTGCGTACTTGTCACCGGTGGCGCGGGCTTTATTGGCAGCCACACCGTTGTTGAACTGCTCAATTCCGGCTACGAGGCCGTAATTGTTGATGACCTCTCTAATGCTTCGGCAAAGGTTGTCGACCGCATCAAAACTATTGTGGGAGAAGAAAACGCTAAGCGCCTTTCGTTCTACGAGGCAGACGTCAACGATGCAGATGCACTCAACCACATCTTTGATGAGCACGCCATTAACTTTGTCATTCACTTTGCCGGCTTCAAGGCCGTTGGCGAGTCTGTTACCAAGCCTATCGAGTACTACACAAACAACCTGGGCAATACCCTCACCCTTCTTGATGTCATGAGAAACCACGGTTGTAAGTCAATTATTTTCTCGAGCTCTGCGACCGTTTATGGAGACCCAGATAGCCTTCCTCTGACCGAGCAAAGCCCCAAGAAGAACGCGACCAACCCTTATGGCTGGACTAAATGGATGATTGAGCAGATTCTCGCCGATGTTCACACCGCAGATCCAGAGTGGAACGTTGTCCTGCTTAGATACTTTAATCCTATTGGCGCTCACCAGTCGGGCCTTATCGGAGAAGATCCTGCAGGTATTCCAAACAACCTGGTACCTTATGTGGCTCAAGTTGCTGTGGGTAAGCGCGAAGCTGTTCACGTCTTTGGCGACGACTACAACACCCCTGATGGGACGGGTGTTCGCGACTACATCCACGTTTGCGACCTTGGCTCCGGCCACGTAGCTGCACTTAAATGGATGGCTGGCCGCACGGGAGTTGAAATCTTCAACCTGGGCACTGGCACCGGTAGCTCGGTACTTGACGTTATCAAGGCGTTCTCAAAGGCCTGTGGCAAAGAGATTCCTTACGTTATTGAGCCTCGCCGCGCAGGTGACGTTGCAACTAACTACGCCGATTGCCAGAAAGCTGCTGACATGCTTGGCTGGAAGGCTCAGTACGACCTTGCCGACATGTGCCGCGATTCCTGGAAGTGGCAGTCGATGAACCCAGACGGCTATCGCGGCTAGGATTTCCGTGAACTTCGCCGACTACCTCACACAAAAGCTTCCTGCCGTCGAGGCAGAGATCATGCGCGGTCTCCCCGCGGCATCCGCAGCGCCCGCGGCACCAGCGGCAGCGACGTCCACGCCCTCGGAGCGTACCCGCGCGGACCTGAAC
>JABZHK010000228.1:0-1386 GCA_015258885.1 Atopobium sp. | reverse complement strand
GTTTGATGGAGTTGCAGCAGCAGCTTGATGACGCAGAAGCGGCGCTGATGGAGCTGGAAGACGAGTGGTTAACGCTAGCAGAGAAACTTGGTGAAGCGTAAATGGGAGAGTTGCTCTCTAGGTTTGTATGGCCAAAGTATGGTCGCAAGAGTTTTGTTGCCTTGCTTTGTAAAGGTGTTGAGGTCATTGGTGACCTTCTTACACCTTTGATTATTGCGCGCATGATTGACCTGGGAATTCACGGGGCAAACATGTATGACATTATTCGCTACGGTATTTTGTTAGTAGTAATCGCAATTGTGGGCTTTAGTTTTACGCTTGTCTGTCAGAAAATTGCTTCTATTGTTTCTCAGCGCACGGGAACTGACCTGCGCAATGAACTATTCAAGAAGATTCAAGAGCTCTCAAGTACTGATATTTCTGCACTGGGAACAGACACGCTGGTAACCCGTCTTATCAACGATGTTAACCAGGTGCAGGTTACCGTTGCTCTGGGCATTCGTCAGCTGGTCAGATGGCCAATCTTAGCGGCTGGATCTATTATTGCCACCCTTATGCTTGATGCGCAGCTTGGTATGGTCTTTTTACTGGCAACTGCACTGGTAGCAGCTATTTTCTTCTTTGTTGCACGTAAATCTACCGCGCTCTTTACTGAGCTGCAGAAGCGCCTTGATACCGTTTCTTTATATATGCGACAAATGCTTTCTGGTATTCGTGTTATTAGGGCTTTTAGACATGAAGCAGAGGAGAAGGAACAGTTCTCCAAGGCAGTTTTGGCTCAAACGGAGACAGCAACTGATGCAGCAAATTATTCAGCTCTTCTGAACCCTGCAACCTTCCTTGTTATGTATCTGGGAATTGCGGTAACGCTCTGGTTGGCAGCACCTCAGATTACCGCTGGCACGCTCTCTCAAGGAACCGTAGTGGCTCTTGTCAGTTATATGACCAGCGCGCTCTTGGCTATCGGCTACGTTGCTAACCTGGTCATTATCATCACGCGTGGAGCAGCTTCTGCCACTCGTGTGATGGAGGTTCTGAACACCAAGCCGACGCTCACCGATAAGGGAAACAAGCACATCAACCTCACTGAATCAGACTTTGCCGGAACTGCTGTAGCGTTTAAGGACGCCTCGCTTGTCTATGACGGTGGAGGAGAGCCGGCTCTTTCTAACATCAATCTCTCGCTTCAGGCTGGTCAGACGCTGGGAATCATTGGTGGTACTGGCTCTGGTAAGTCTAGTTTTGCCGCACTCATCCCGCGACTCTTTGACACAGAAACTGGCTCTGTGAGCGTCTTTGGCCACGACGTCAAAACCTACACGTTTGAGCAGCTGCGTTCCCTTATTGGCTTTGTTCCGCAGCACACCTCACTGGTCAGCGGCACCA
>JABZHK010000227.1:277-1396 GCA_015258885.1 Atopobium sp. | reverse complement strand
AACCAGCGATATTTGCGCCAAAGACCAGATTGCCGGGGTGGCCATACGTTGCTGCGGCCTCTGAAGCAGCGGTGTAAATGCTCTCCATAATTCCCTGCAACTTGGAGTCTACCTCCTCAAACGTCCAGGAAAGGTGCTCAGCGTTCTGGGACATCTCAAGACCGGAAACTGCTACGCCGCCTGCGTTTGCAGCCTTGCCGGGTGCGAAGAAGACGCCGTTCTCGATGAGGTAATTGGTTGCCTCGAGGGTGGTAGGCATGTTAGCGCCCTCGACGACGTACTTGGTGCCATTGGCAACAAGTTTCTGCGCGTCAGCGAGCTCGAGCTCGTTTTGAGTTGCGCATGGCATAGCAATGTCGCACTTCTGGCTCCAAGGACGCTCACCTGGGAAGAAAGTTGCGGAAGGACGTGCGTCGGCGTACTCCTTGATGCGTGCGCGGCGGACCTCCTTGACGTCTTTCAGCAGCTCAACGTCGATGCCCTCTGGGTCATAGACATAACCTGAGGAGTCGGAAACGGTTACTACGGTTGCTCCCAGCTGCTGTGCCTTCTGGGCAGCGTAGGTAGCAACGTTTCCGGAACCGGAGATGCAGACCGTTTTACCTGCGAGCGCATCGTTCTTCTCGGCAAGCATGTGAGTGAGGAAGTAAACCGCGCCGTAGCCGGTAGCCTCGGTGCGAGCAAGGGAGCCGCCGAAGGACAGGCCTTTGCCGGTCAGGACGCCGGTCCACTCGTTGCGGAGGCGCTTGTACTGGCCAAACATGTAGCCGATCTCACGTGCGCCGGTGCCGATGTCGCCAGCTGGAACGTCGGTGTTTGGACCGATGTGGCGGGAAAGCTCGGTCATGAAGGACTGGCAGAACGCCATGATCTCGCGGTCGGACTTGCCCTTTGGATCGAAGTCGGAGCCACCCTTGCCACCGCCCATTGGAAGCGTGGTCAGTGAGTTCTTGAAGATCTGCTCGAAACCGAGGAACTTCAGAATAGAAAGATTAACGGTTGGATGGAGACGGAGGCCGCCTTTGTAAGGTCCAATTGCGGAGTTGAACTCGATGCGGTATCCGCGATTGACCTGGACGTTGCCGGCGTCATCAATCCATGGGACGCGGAACATAACAG
>JABZHK010000227.1:0-267 GCA_015258885.1 Atopobium sp. | reverse complement strand
CTCAAGCAAAGCGGCTTTCTCGAACTCTGGATGTGCGTCAAGCGCAGGCTGGATGGTAGTAAGAACTTCTTTTGCTGCCTGGATAAACTCAGGCTGATCTGCGTAACGCTCTTCAAGCTGTGCAATTACCTTAGATGAGTAGCTCATAAAACCCCTTTCGAAGTGGTTACGAATAGCATAGTCATCCATTGTTTCGATTACATAACAAAATTGAAAAAACTAATAGACGAAAAATTAGTTCAAAAAGATTGCAATTTCTTCTTGCTC
>JABZHK010000226.1:0-1405 GCA_015258885.1 Atopobium sp. | reverse complement strand
GCTATCTGTTGTTGCGTTGTTTGGCATTGGGTAGGAAGGATCGTTACGGGTGAGCGTGAACTTGAAGACATCCTGAGTTGTTGCAGTGCGTGGGTTGCCGCCGTTGTCGTCGGGGAGAACTGATGGATAGTCGGTTGGAGCATCTGGTGCGTTACCAGTAACAACCTTCTGGACAACTGGATAGTCCCTGGCTGGCAGTGGATCAGGATAGACATTAGTAAAGACAGCGCCTGTTGCATCGTTATGCTCGCCAAGGTCAACGGTAGTAACGTTTCCGTCCTCGTCAGTCTTGGTCATAGTACGTGTTGCCTCAAGCTGGCCAGTACCGTCGTCAGCAACGTTATAGGTAACGGTGTAGACGCTCTGATCGTACTGGATGTTCTGGGTGCCGGTAACCTCTTTGATGGTGTACACGTAGGTGCCAGGCTGAGTGAACGTAATGTTGCGGAATACAGCGTCGCCACCGAGAAGCCTGCGTGTACGAGCAGTATTGCCGGTAGATCCCTCAGGCATGGGGCTGGATGGATCAAGGCGTGTCATCTCAAAGATAAAGACGTTAGGAGCGTCGCCCTCGTCTTCAGAGCCGTTCGCCAGGAAGTTGTTGATCAGGCTCTCGGCAAAGCTGCCGCTTGCAGTGTCGTCGGCGCTTGTCGCGCTTGCAGTGCTTGTGGCGCCTGCTGCGCTAACGTTACTTGAGCTCAGGTAAGAATTAACCAGAGACGCAGGTGAAGGCCCTCCAGGTATAGGAACAACTGGGTAATCGCCTTCGACAATCTTGGTAACGGATGGCGTCACAATGGTAGGCCTGACATTGTAGACATTTACCAGCGACTGAGTGGTGGTGTACTGCTCGACGCGAGAAATACTGCTTCTAGTTGAAACGTAGGAATTAGGAACGTTCTCGGTGATGGTGTACGAAACAGTATCAGCAGCAGTATTGTCTACGTACTTACGAAGACCCTTGTAGACAATGGTGTAGGTGTTATCGCCATTATCGGTAACCTCAGGCGCAATGGTGCTGGTATCAAGGTTCTTATCGTTAGAGAGAACCAGATTGTTAGCACCAAAATCAGCTGTGGATGGACGCTTACCAGCTGCATTGTTGTTGTCTTTCCAAATCTTCTTGATGGTGATATCAATTCCTGCATAGCTCAGAGCGTGAGTGGAGAGGGTACGAGTGGAGTGGTTACCAGCAATGTCGTAGTCAAGAACGCTGCTGAATACACTGCGCTTACCGTCGTAGGAAGCGTCAACGTTGTCGGCAACCTTATACGTGACGTCGACAAAGCCGCCGCTATTTGCAGCAAGTGCGTGCGTTGAAGTAAACAGCACCATGTCGGCCTCAGTAGGATCAGTGACTACAGTGTAGTCGCCAGGCTGTGGAGCATGGTTTGCAGTGTAGGTA
>JABZHK010000225.1:0-1415 GCA_015258885.1 Atopobium sp. | reverse complement strand
GAACATCATCATGGAGCTTGTCCACGCAGCTAACCACTACATTGAGGACGCTGCTCCTTGGACGGTGGCAAAAGACCCAGAGCGCGCAGCAGAGCTTGCGGAGATTATCTATACGCTGCTTGAGTCTATTCGTATTTGCGCACATCTCTTTATGCCATTTATGCCTACGACGTCTGCAGAGGTTCTGCGCCGTATGAGCCTTGACGAGGCAGAAATCACCTCTACCGATACCCGTAGCGAGTGCGTATGGGGCAAGCTCCAGGGCGGCCTGGCTGTCTCTAAGGGAGACGCTCTGTTCCCACGTCTTGCAAACAAGTAATCGTGTCGGAGCACGCATCGCATCAGACATCGTGGCTTGCTAATCAGCGAGCCACTAAAGAAACGCTGGAACGTTTTGGCCTTGCCACCAAATATAGGCTGGGTCAAAACTTCTTGGTGCAAGATCACGTTATCGAGAAGATCGTTCAGCTTGCAGAGGTTCAGCCTACCGACGTGGTCGTTGAGGTTGGTCCCGGTTTGGGTACCCTTACGGTTGCCTTGCTCGACCGCGCCCGTGCAGTGTGCTCGCTTGAAGCAGACTCTGAACTGGAGCAAGTCTTGGCGGTAACCTGCAAGGAGCCTCATCCAGACTCGTTTGCGCTGGTTATGGGAGATGCTCTGGCAATTACGCCGCAGAAGCTTGCTGAGGCTTACAGCACGCTTCCGACCGTTGCTCATGACGCAGCAACGAGCGCTCCGATGCCAACTAAGTTTGTATCCAATCTGCCGTATCAGGTGGCAGCTACGCTGATCCTTAAGTTCTTCCAGGAGCTTTTCTCGCTTGAGCGAGCGGTGGTCATGGTACAGGCTGAGGTGGCCGACAGAATTTCCGCTAAGCCTTCTACTAAGGCATATGGTGCCTATACCGCAAAGCTGTCTTTGTTTGCCCAGGTTACTGGTAGATTTGAGGTGGGCCCTGGCAACTTTATGCCTCCACCACGCGTCAATTCTGCTGTGATTCGTCTTGATCGCATCCAGGCGAGAAACCCGGTGACCTCCAAGCTTCTTTCTGAGGAAGAGCTCTTGCATACCATGAGGGTCATTGACGCTGCCTTTGCACAACGCAGAAAGACTATTCGTAATTCAATGAGCGCTTCTGGCTTTGATAAAGACAAGCTAGACCAGGCGTTTCTCGCCACAGGAATTGCGCCTACGGCGCGTGCAGAAGTTTTGACCAGCCAAGACTTTATTTGTCTTGCGGCTGCTTTGGAGCCTTTGAGTGAGTAAGAAAAAGCATCATCTACCAGCAGAAGAAGTGGAAGCACTTTCGTTTTCTGACGGCCAACTCTTCCACGATATTTACGGTAAGCCTCGCCCAGCGCCGCGTGTTTTGGCACCTGTTGCCGATACCCATGGTCATTTGGGCAGCCTCCACG
>JABZHK010000224.1:0-1420 GCA_015258885.1 Atopobium sp. | reverse complement strand
TGGATTCTGCTCAGTCTTCTGAAGCAGGCTGTCAATCTCAGGCTTAATAACAGACATTAAAGCTGACCTCCGTCTGATTCATAGTCATCAAAAACTTCCTCGAGCTTGCTCAGAGCAGTCTCAAGGTTGTCGTTCACAATGCAAACAGTATAGTCGTTTGCATGCTCCATTTCACGCGAAGCATTAGAAAGTCTCGTAGAAATGGTCTTCTCGTCTTCTGTACCGCGACCTCTAAGACGCTGTTCAAGCTCTTCAAATGAAGGTGGCTTAATAAAGACGAGAATGGCGTTGGGATATTGTTTGTGGACCATAAGTCCACCCTGAACGTCAATCTCTAGAACAACAGACTGACCTGCAGAAATTAGGCGATCAACCTCGGATTTGAGCGTGCCATAGCAATGGCCATGAACATGAGCCCACTCAAGGAATTCACCAGCATCAACGCGCTTTTTAAATTCTTCATCGGAGAGAAAATAATACGCAACTCCATCGACTTCTCCTGGTCGTGGAGAGCGCGTAGTAGCCGAAACCGTCAGGCCTAGGTTTGGGCGCTTGTCCCTCAACAGAGAGACAAGCGTTCCTTTTCCTACACCTGACGGTCCAGATACTACAAAAAGTTTGGCTGAACGAGCCACTACTTGGTCAGTGCCTCAAGGAGCTGCTCACGCTGACGAGCGCCAAGGCCCTTAACGCGGCGAGTTGCGGAAATTCCGAGCTCGTCCATAATCTTTGCTGCCTTTGCCTTGCCATAGCCAGGAAGGGACTCGATAAGAGCGGAAACCTTCATACGCTCAGCAATAGGATCGGTAGAATCAAGGACCTCTTTAAGGGAGACCTTACCAGTCTTAACCTTCTCGCGAAGCTCTGCACGAGCGTGACGAGCCTGAGCTGCCTTCTCAAGTGCTGCCTTGCGCTGCTCATCGGTAAGTGTAGGTAGAGCCATTGTTCCTCCAAACATCGTTTTCGTACGTCATATACGAAACTCAATTTAATGTGCCTTTTGCACTTCAGCAAAATAGTTTGCCACATAACACGTTATTTACAAGGGGTTTTTTAATATTTCCGCATCAAAAACCACCTGTTCACCACAATTCCAACAATTTCCGTTAATTTTTAAGCTCCGAAATAATGGATTCAAATGCTTCGACTGGATCGTTTGCGCAGGTAATTGGCCTACCAACCACCAATTTGCTTGCTCCAGCCTTAATTGCTGCTGAAGGAGTGGAAATTCTGACCTGATCGCCCTTCTCGGCACCTTCTGGACGTACTCCGGGGGTCACGATGAGCGCATTTGGTCCCAAAAGCTCTCTCATCTCCTGTGCTTCCTGAGGCGAGCAGACAATTCCGTCAGCACCTGCGTTGTAAGAAAGAGACGCCAAACGAGCAACTTCATCCTTAATGGATCCGTCTACGCCAATGG
>JABZHK010000223.1:0-1469 GCA_015258885.1 Atopobium sp. | reverse complement strand
TCAACAAGGAATCAAAACGCTTGGAGAGCTCTCAAGAGCAGATGCAACGTACCTCACTTCCCTTGTTGGCAATACAGCTTCAAAGATGATTTTGCGCGCGCAAGGAAAAGAAGTCTCAGAAGTTCATGAAGCTGCCCAGCCTCGTGACGTTAAGTCTGTTTCTAACGAGAGAACCTTTGAAGCTGATTTGTTTGATAAACAAGAAATAGAAGAAGCCATCAGACACATTGCTGGCGTTGTAGGAAGACGTCTTCGCCGCAAACAGTTACAAGGTTATACCGTAACGCTTAAGGTAAAAGCCTCTGCAACAGAGTCTCATACCGCTCAAAAAAGAATGTCTACTCCAACTGACGATGAGCACCTCTTTGCAGAGATTGCCGTTGGTCTTCTTTCATCCATTTGGAAAGAGGGGCAGCCAGTAAGACTGCTTGGTGTTGGCATTAGCTCATTTTCAGATGAGGAGCATGCCAAACCAGTGCAAGAGTCACTTTTTGACCAATATGAAGCTACATTTGACGCAGCAGCCTCTGGACCTACAACAAAAAAGAAACCTCGGAGTGACTTACGTCATCTCTCCGAGGTAACCGATAAACTCAAAGATAAATTTGGTACTGATGCTGTGCAGTATGGTAGAGACCTTCGCTTTGAGCATCGCGTCTCAGACACTATGCCTACAGGCAAAAACGAACAAATCTAGTACACCAAAACTACTCAGTAGGATCAGCAGATTCTGGAAGATTGTCTACCAGGTCATCCTCAGAAAGCTCAAAAGCTGGAGCCAAAGCATCCTCTGGAAGATCGGCATAAGGAATCTCAGAAGTCATAGCGCCCTCAATATCTAGCTCTACACGAGGGGCGTCTGCCCAAAGTCGCTCAAGACGATAGTAGGACCTTACCTCTGGCTGGAATACGTGAACAACAACTGAACCGTAATCAATAAGAATCCAATTGAGACCGTCGCGACCCTCAGTAGAAATTGGACGAATGCCGCAGTTTGCCGTGACCTTCTCACGAACTTCATCAACAATAGCGTCAGCCAAACGAGCATTTCCACCAGTGCAGATAACAAAGTAATCGCAGACGTCACTGAGACCAGTAAGGTCTAGTACCAGAATATCTTCAGCTTTCTTTTGATCTGCAGCAATTGCAGCAGTCTTTGCAAGCTCAAGTGAAGTTACAGCCATGAATTTCTCCGTTTTCTCATGTAGCCAAGCTACTTAGATGTCTTCTCAATCATCTCATTGTATAGGGCAATTGAGTTTGGATACAAATAACTCCTTGATGAAATCACATACATCATAACGCTACAAAACGCCGTCTCATAAAGTTCATCGAGAGAACCGCCACGTAAATATACGTTTCTTGCTTCTTCGACCGATGTAAAGTTTGGACGCAGAGGCTCAATAAGATCAGCTACATACAAGATTTTGTCTAGCCTGCTCATCTGACGGTCGCCCGCAGTGTGCTTC
>JABZHK010000222.1:0-1479 GCA_015258885.1 Atopobium sp. | reverse complement strand
ATCAAATGACAAATATCATTGAAAACCCAGCTCTTGCCAACACAAGCATCAACCTTGAAGCACAGCGAATTCTTGCGCAGATCTCCAACAATCATCCTGCAGCAATCCTCAACGACCTACTTGACCTGCAAAAAGAAATTGACCCTATCTTTAGACCAAAACTAGAGCAAGCAAAGCAAACTCACGGCGACGCTTGGACCTGCGCTGAAGCTCGACCACTTTTGCGCCTCTACGCGCAGATTGCCCAGGTCGCAACCGATTGCGCATGCTTCAAGCTCTCCAAAAAAGCCTGTGAAGATCTCCTGTTTTTCTCGCCAACAGATTTGCTAGGTGCACGTTTTACCTTGGCATATGTTCTTGCTCGCCTGGAAGATGAGGAAGGGCTCCACAAGCTTGACGAGAGTTGCGGGTATCAGTCAAATTCCTGGATGCGTCTGGCGTTTACGCTGCTGTTCTTCAAGTTGAATCGCATGCCCGCGGCAAAGCGCGCGCTGAAAGGCTTTGTCAACCTCGGTGAGGGAGCGGCATATGCGCTGCTCAGGCCATCTTTTGTTGATCTCTACATTCCGTGCAGGATCAGCTTCACACCTGACACGTTTGCCGAGAACGTTATCGCAGTTCACGAGGCTGAGGCGATTATCGCCGACGTGCCGGAATTTATTTCGTGGGCTGAGTCGGTGCCCGGCGTAACTCAGAGCGCTCGCGACTACGCGTTTAAGGCCGGACTAGACTGGTGGGAAAACGAAGAATAGATGAAAGCCCAAAATCGTACCGTTTAGCCCTAGAAATCGGCAGCATCTTTGCTATACTTTTTCTTCGCGTCCCCATCGTCTAACGGTTAGGACATCGCCCTTTCAAGGCGGCAATACGGGTTCGATTCCCGTTGGGGGCACCATAGAGCACAAAACCCAAGGCGGCAAATGCTTCCTTGGGTTTTTATTTAACAATTGGCGAGAAGAACCTCTTGTAGACTCTCAACCGATAGTCCAGTGCGTGCAAGAATATTGTGGTGAACGTCTGCTTCAAGGTACTTATCGGGCATACCCACACGTATTACTTGCGGGCACGTACCTGAAGCACTCATTTGCTCGACAACCGCGCTGCCAAATCCACCCAAAATACTGTGCTCTTCAACGGTAATAACCACGTCAGAATGCTGACAAATTTGTGTCAGCGAAGTGTCAAGCGGCTTGATGCTCGACACACCGTAGACCTTAATGTTCGGACAAACTAAGGCTACACGCCCAGAAATCGTTTGCTCTGCAGCAACTTGATCTGCAACCCTTTGAGCAGCATCAACAACCCGACTGGTTATTGCGCCTGTCGCAAGAACACTCACGCACCTCGGCTGGACGGTGTCCGCTAACTCAGACACCCCCACCACACCGCCTGCATCCTCCACGTGTAGCGACCCAAAGAGTTTCTCGACACCAGATGCATCAAAAACGTAACCATCTGGATGCAGATTAACGCTATCGC
>JABZHK010000221.1:0-1498 GCA_015258885.1 Atopobium sp. | reverse complement strand
GCTTGGAACCTGGCGGGTCTTCTCGCCAGCGCCAGCCTTCTCGCCAGCGGCAGCCTTCTCGCCCGCAGCGAGGCCCTTCTCGGCAGCTGCAGCGTTTTTCTCGACAACCTGCTCCGTTGCGAACGGTACGTGCAGAAACGTGCCGCGAGTCTCCGGGAATCTTGTGGCCAGCGCGTGAAGGACCTGATACATGACGTCGTTGCAGACGTACGTTCCCGCAGTGTACGAGACTGCCGCGGGGATCTCCGCTTGGTTCATGGCAGCCACCATAGCGTTTACCGGCAGCGACGCAAAATACGCGTCGGGAGCGCCGTCGATAATGCGCTGCGAGAGCGGCTGCTTGCCCGCGTTGTCGGGAATGCGCGCGTGAGCCCAGTTGATGCCCACAAACTCGGGCGTAATCTTGCTTCTTCCACCCGCCTGGCCCACGCAAAGCACAATCTCGGGACGCTCCGCTTCAAGCGCGTCGATAACCTTCTGAGCGCCAGCGCCAAACTCAACAGGTACGTGCAGTTTTATCACCTGTGCGTCGCCAATAGTCTCGGGCAGCGCATTCACAGCCTCCCAAGCTGGATTGATCGTCTCGCCATCAAAAGGCTCAAATCCGGTAACCAGAATCTTTTTCATCTTGCCTCCGCACTCTGCTGCAGTCCATCGCGCTTCCGTCGCACACTCAGTTCACGCTGGTCGAACCTGTCGTTTTCCCTTACCATCATAAGCGTACACATCTCAAACGGAAGGAAATTCGATGCACGGTAACAAAATTGTGCTTGTAGCGGGCCTGGGAAATCCTGGCGAGAAATACGCGCGCACCAGGCACAATGCTGGTTTTGCCGTCGTTGATGCCCTTGCCGAGCGCCACGGCGTTTCGTACTGGAAAAGCGAAGCGGGCTGCCAGGTCGCGGAGATCACCCTTCCCGCAGCTCAAGCCTCAGCTCCCGGCGCCGCATCTGGCGAGAAACGCCGTGTACTCCTGGCCAAACCCCAGGACTTCATGAACACCAGCGGTGGTCCCCTCTCCAAACTTGCTCGTGCACACCATCTTCAACCTGTGCAAATCCTGGTCATTCACGACGAGGTTGACCTCGCAGAGGGGCAGATCAACTTCAAAGAAGGCGGCGGACTCAACTCGCATAACGGTCTGCGTTCCATCGCCGACAAACTCCAGACCAGGGATTTTATGCGTCTGCAGTTTGGCATCGGCCGCCCTCCCGGAAAGATGCCGGTGGCAGACTACGTTCTGCGCGAGCTCAAGGGAAACAACCTGGAAGACTTCCTGGTCACCGCTCAGGCGGCCGCCGATCAGGTGGAGCAGCTCCTCCGCAGCTAACGGTCACCGCGCTCCGCCGCACTTCGCCCCGTGCCGTCGCCACGTGCCGTCACGTCACGAGCCCACCGAACTTCTCGCCCTCCGCAGCTAGCAGGCAAAACAAGCTGCGAAATATTTATGCTCATTCATGAATTACTCATGTCTTGAATCATGCGCAAATAGTACAAT
>JABZHK010000220.1:0-1498 GCA_015258885.1 Atopobium sp. | reverse complement strand
GACGAGATTCACACCGTCATTGGTGCAGGTTCCGCAGAAGGCTCCATTGACGCTGCGTCCATCCTTAAGCCACCGCTGTCTCGTGGAGAAATCCAGGTCATTGGTGCAACTACGGCAGAAGAGTATCGTAAACATGTCGAGAAGGACGCTGCATTTGAGAGGCGTTTCCAGCCTGTCAACATCGGCGAGCCAAACAACGACGACACCATTTCTATTATTCACGGACTTCAGGACCGCTACGAGAAGCACCACCACGTCCACTACACCGAGGCTGCTATCAAGGCTGCCGTTGCGCTTTCGAGCCGCTACATCCAGGATCGCTTCCTGCCAGACAAGGCAATTGACGTCCTCGATGAGGCTGGCGCCCGCGCACGCATCCACAAGATGAGCCTTCCACCAGAGATTGCCCAGGTAGACGCAGAGCTTCTCCGCGTTCGTACCCAGAAGTCTGAAGCAGCAAGCGCTCAGGAGTTTGAGCAGGCAGCTCGTCTGCGTGACCAGGAGAAATCTCTGGTAGCAGAGAGGGATCGCCTGGAGACTGAGTGGCGCGAGCAGCTGGACAAGAACATTGTCACCGTTGACGAGGATGATATTGCAAAGGTTGTTTCTGGCATCACTGGCGTTCCTGTCTCTAACCTCACCGAGACTGAGGCTTCAAGGCTGCTTCGTACAGAAGACATCCTTCACCAGCGCGTTGTTGGTCAGGACGAGGCTGTTGTTAAGGTTGCAAAGGCAATCCGCAGAAGCCGTAGCCCTCTCAAAGACCCTAAGCGCCCTGGCGGCTCCTTTATCTTCCTCGGCCCTTCCGGTGTAGGTAAGACTGAGCTTGCAAAAGCCCTGGCAGAGTTCCTGTTTGGCTCCGAAGATGCCCTTCTATCCTACGACATGTCCGAGTACATGGAGCGTCACACCGTAGCTAAGCTGGTTGGCGCACCTCCAGGATATGTGGGCTACGATGAGGGCGGAGAGCTCACTAAGGCTGTTCGTAGGCGTCCATACTCTGTCCTGCTCTTTGATGAGATTGAGAAGGCACATCCTGACGTATTCAACATTCTTCTGCAGGTATTGGACGATGGTCGATTGACAGATAATAAGGGGCGAACAGTGAACTTCAAGAATACGATTATCATCATGACGTCTAATCTTGGTTCACAATACATCCAGCAACAGTTTGAACATCTTAACGATACTAACCGTGAGGAGGTAATTGATAAGGCAAAAGTTGCAGTAATGGATATGTTGAAGAAGACTATTCGTCCAGAGTTCCTCAATCGTATTGACGAGACAATTATGTTCTTGCCATTGACAAAGAATCAGATTGGTGGTGTTGTTCGTTTGCAACTCGAAAGAGTTAAGGAGATGTTGGAACCACAAGGTATCAATCTCGAATGGACCGACCCAGCCATCAACTATCTTTCAGATGTTGGCTACGACCCAGAGTTTGGGGCGCGTCCTGTCAAGAGAGCTATCCAGCGTTACGTATTGAACGACCTCAGTA
>JABZHK010000021.1:0-11913 GCA_015258885.1 Atopobium sp. | reverse complement strand
CTTCTCCTGAAAGTGAGGGAGCCAAGCCCGATTCAGTGGAAACAGAAGCAATAGTTCCTCCTGTTGCCATCAGTAAAAGTTTCTTCACACGTCCCCCATGAACTCCAATTGTGCAGACTTTACAGAAAATCAGTCTGTATAGCGCTTTATTGTAACGGGATAGATGCTTTTCAAGGCGAGAAAAGCAAAGTCGGTGTATTCTTTTTTCGGTAAACGAATCTTTTAGCAAGGATTGTTGATGGCAGAGAACAACCTCTTTGGTTTTGGTAAGAAAAAGCGTCCAGCTCAAGTTCCACCTACTGTCTCCCGTAATGGGGAGTCTTCTACCTCTCCGCGTGCGGTTCGAGGTCGTCACGCAGCTGTTGGAAGCCGTGCACAGGCACAGCGTAGGATGACGCAAGATCGCCCAACAAATCCCGTTAACCATGCCCGTGCAGATGCCGCTCGTGCACGTGGTCGAGCAAGAACTGCTTACGGCAATCACTATGGCACGCTCAACCCCAGAGATGAAGCTCAGGCAGCATATGCGGCTAGAAGACGTCGTTCTTCTCGCATGAGACTGGGTCGTGTGGCGCTGGCGGTATTGCTTGCAGCCATTATCTTGTGGGTAGTGTTTACGCTGGTAAGTTCATGTAGCCCAGGAGGCGCTTTTGCGCATGCTCAGGCGCTTGATCCTACCGTTACCCTGACTGGTTCCGTGAAGGTTGGATAGCCTTTTGAACTGCGGAGACTCCAGCGAACGTGCCTGCGCAATCTCCTGCGGACGTGACTAGTGGCTGCGGGCATGGCAGCTCTACTTTGGACTCTTACTTGTAGAGACGCGTGAGAAGTCCAAATTCAAATCAACTGAACCGGTAATACCGTCAACTTGTCCTGTTGAAGTGTATTGCCATATCAAAAAGTTAAAGTTCACGTCTGGCTGATCAACGTATTGTGCCAGCCAAATGGGCTCGTCAAGTGAGACTAGGTCAAAGCGATTCAGATCCACTTTGTTGCCATAGACAATGACGCGATATCCCGCTTCTTGAATGGTGGTGCAAAACGCGCGCGCAATAGCGTTAGTTTCCGCGGGGGAAAGGTTATCGGCGCGGCCGCTGTAATCAGGGGAAGGCTCCAGGTCAAACGCAACGGGAAGATTGAGTTTTGTAACTCCTGCTTCTCTTAGTTGCTGCAGGACAAAAGCGGCCTCTTCGCGAGCCTCTTCCACGTTAATAGCCTGCGAGAAGAAGTACACACCCACATCAAGGCCAGCGCTTTGCGCGCCCTTAAGGTTGGTTTCAAACAGCTCATCTGCGCGGATGCCGCCTTCAGTGGAGCCTCGGTAGCCAATGCGAAGCATGGCAAACTGAATGTTATCGGCAGCAACAGCCTCCCAGTCAATAAACCCCTGGTGAGAAGAGACATCTACGCCCGTGCGAGTGAGCTCTTCTCCGTCCACCACATAATGTGCGCGTCCCGTTGCATCATAGGTGAGGTTTTCCCACTCATAGGGGACTTCGTTTTTGATGATCAGTTTGTTGTCAAAAGAGAGGGAGAAAAGTCCCTGGCACGATTGCAACAATGCCAGCACAAATACAATGGCCAGCGTAATGAGTCCCCATGTGACAACAGGATTGTTCTGGGAATTTTTCTCAAGTGTATGCATCGCCCGCTGCTTACGTTTTGAAGCGTTTGCAGAAGCAGGTGTGTTTTTAGTTTTAGAACGAGTCGTATAGTTTCTCGTTTTCTTGCTTTTATGTGAGCTGTTAAAAATCACTGGTGAAAGAATTGTCCTTGTTCAAAAATTGGCTCGCAACACACGTTAATGCCCAGCTTGTGATAGATGGACTCGTCATCGCTTGGAATAATTGACGAGAAATACGCGTCGCATCCACGGAGTAGTTGCGTGGCATCAACGGCTTTTCCGGCCAATGGGTTGGTAATTGAGCTGATAGAGAGCGCAATGAGCATCTCGTCGGCGCAGAGGCTGGTGCGAGCTAGCTTAAAGTTGTTCTCTTTTAGCGTGCAAATAGGCCTTAGGACCTCATCTGAGACAATAAACGTCTTCTTCTCAATACCAACTACGTATTTGAGGGCGTTGAGCAAAAGCGACGCTGGCGCACCTAAAAGCTCCGAAGTCTTGCCGGTAATAATGGTGCCGTCAGGCATAACCATAGCACCCGCAAGCTTTCCTGTCTCTTCTGCTTTGTGCAGACAAGCTGCATGAGCTGGCGAGAAGTTCTGGTCAACGTTAACGTCTTTCATCAAAAGATTAATCTTTGTGAGTTCACGCTCACCCATGCCCGTACGCTCGAGTTTCTCGGCAGCCCTAAACCACCTGCGTACAATTTCTGCCTTGGAAGCTTCCTGGAAAACCTCATCATCAATAATGCAGTTGCCAACCATATTGACACCCATATCGGTTGGAGACTGATATGGGCTGGTACCTGCGATTTTCTCCATCATGGCCTTGAGCACAGGAAAAGCCTCAACGTCGCGGTTGTAGTTAACGGTAACCTTGCCGTGAGCCTCAAGGTGATAGGGATCGATGATGTTGTTGTCGCCCAAATCTGCCGTAGCTGCCTCGTAGGCAACGTTTACGGGGTGCTTGAGCGGAAGGTTCCAAACAGGGAAGGTCTCAAATTTTGCGTAACCCGCGCGGACTCCACGGGCGTTCTCGTTGTAGAGCTGCGAGAGGCAGACAGCAAGCTTGCCTGAGCCAGGGCCAGGTGCTGTTACAACTACCAGAGGATGCGTAGTCTTGACGTACTCGTTTTTACCATAGCCCTCCGCCGAGACAATAAGGTCAATGTTGGAAGGGTAGCCCTCAATGGGGTAGTGACGGTATACAGCAATGCCCATGTTTTCTAGGCGCGCGCGATAGGCCTTTGCCTTTGGCTGACCAGAGTACTGCGTAATGACAACGCCGCCAATGGCAAGGCCGCGAGCACGGAAGATGTCCATAAGCCTCAGCACGTCATCGGCATAGGTAACACCAATATCGCTTCTGCGCTTGCCGTTTTCAATGTCGTTTGCGTTGATGGCAAAGACAACCTCTGCCTCGTGAGCAAGCTGCTGAAGCATCTGAGCTTTTGCATCTGGAGCAAATCCAGGGAGGATGCGAGAAGCGTGGTTGTCGTCGAGCAGCTTACCACCAAACTCAAGGTAGAGCTTGCCACCAAATTCACTGATACGCTGGTGGATTCGATCCGCCTGCATAGTGATGTACTTCTCGTTATCAAAGCCGATACGCATGCGTCCTCCTGCCAAGATTTACTGTAGAAATTGTATCATCAAGCGCAGACTTCCTATACGCTATAAGCTATACAGAAAACAAATAAACAACCAAGGAGTTGTGTATGGATAGCAAGTTTTCACAAACACCTTCTCGTGGCGAGAAGTTCAAAGAGCTGGCACTGAGTGCTTTGCGTGCATTTGGTTATGGTTGTCTTACAGCAGCTGGAATGAGTGCTGTTATCTTTGCATTTGCGTACTTTACCAGCGGTATGGATATGTTTACGGGCATCGACTGGGTGCGCCGTGTTATGTACGTCATTTCTTCTTTGGGAATTATTGCTTGCGGCGTTGGTCTGCTCTTTAGCGGAAAAGAGTACGAGGACCGTCAGATGGGCTTTACACGCGATATTGATGACCCCATCAGCCTTAAAGAAGGAAAGCTTGATCCTCGTATTTCAAAAATCGAGACCAATCACCTTTCTTGGCAGGCAGCAATCCTTTATGCCTCAATTGGTATGTTTGTAGTTACCACTATCTTTGACGAGGTTATGAGCCACACCTTCTTGATGTAGGTATTCTCGCTAGTACAGAGGCAGCTCGCCTGTTAACGGATCAATATCTTCTGCAGCCAGTGGCTCAAACGCCAGGCAGGTAAACGTGGGCTCTCCATGGAACTCGGTAAAGCCGGCGTCTCTAATAAGAGCTACAACAAAGCCGCGAGCTTTTCCTTCAGCAGCAAGCTCAAGCAGCGCTTCTTCAGAATCAACATAGACACATACTTTTGCAACGCCAGCATCAAACCAGTTAGTGATTGCAGAGGTATCTTCGTCAGGATGGTCCAAATAGACCCAATTCTGATCATCGGTAACACGAACCTGATCAAGTCGATGCTCTTTTGCAAGCGCCATGAGCGTAGCTTCAACGCATGCATGGCTTGCCTGAGCAGCAATTTTTCCTTTACGCATCTTAAGATCGCGACGAATAACAATCATTTGCTTTGATTTATACGAAGAGCTCGGCATGAGATACCTTTCTAGAAACTGAGTGCTAAGTGTACCATTCACGGCTTTCCGATTTTTGTCGCAAGAAAATCCCGAGGCATCAAAAAGGCTCTCCAAAACCAAGAGCGGCGAGAAGAACGTTAAATGTTCAGCTTGTTACATCAATAAGTTAAATAACGGCGCCTGTGTGGAAAGTTGATTCTTGTCCATGCTGCTAAGGTTGACTGAGGAGGTGTCTATGAGAGAGTTGGTTATTTTTGTCATGTATATCTGGGCTTCAATATCGGATATGCGAAATCGCACTATTCCAAATAGAATCCCTATTTTGCTCGCTTTTTTATGGCCTATTTGGCTTGTGGCAAATGAAAAGCACACTGAGTTACTGATGAATGCATTATGGAGTGAGCTCTTTGTTATATGTGTACTGATTACCGTAGGAATAGTTACAAAATTTATAGGTCATATGTCTTCTCTGGGAGGGGGAGATATTAAACTTATTCTCTCAACATGCCTTTATCTTGAAATAAAAGAGACATTTGTCTTTTTATTTTTAGCAAATATTTTAGGTGTTATGTTTTCTTTTCTGTTCTTTATTTGGCGTAAATTTATAAAGAGAGAAGACGGAAATAAAGAAGAAATTACCAGTTCAGATAGTATATTTATGTATACATTTCCTTTTGCACCATTTCTTGGATTTGGTGTGGCACTTGCGCTATTTTTACGCTAAAATCGGGAAGTGTTATATGAATTTAAAAATTCTTCTAATTCCCGAATATATAAAAAGTTTTTTCTGCTATCAATAGTTTACACGTTGCGTTGAGAGATTGAGTTCCCCCAACACTCAATTTCATCGCTAAATGGCCCCGACCATTTAGTTTTCTCGATTTGCGAGGCAACGTATGCCATGGAGGCAGGACGACTATTAACGTGGTCGCACACATGTCGCCCTGCCTCATGGCAATCCCTTTAGAGCTATTTGCTCTATCTTTGATATACCCATTATTTCAAGTATTTAAAAGTAAAAATACAGCTACTAAGCTATTTTCCTGCGGTTTTATACGTGTCAGAAACCAGCCGCATGGATCATTCAAAATCTTAAAAGCCAGATGGCATAGAGGCTCTTTGTTATTGCATAAAATCGCTGATACATTATTTTGCATAGTTCAATTGATTTTTGCATATCTTTTGTATAGCCAATTAATTCCAAGCGGCAGGGCCACTTATGATTTATTTACGTAACAGGTATGCAATTTTCTTCAAATTTCCGCTTGTAAAACAACATAACAAATTGTATCTGAAGATATTTTAGTGTAGTATGGTACGGTAACAACACGGGACTATGCATAAAACATACGCATGTTTTTAAGGCATCGTTTGAGCAGATGGGGCTGTGAGATGGCTAAGGCAGGTGTTACCAAAAAGACCGACCCAGGTTTGGGTAGGACAGTAGCAAGGTTGTTACAAGAAAGTGGCAAGCGCCAGGTAGACCTGTGCGAATTCTCACATTGGTCACGTGCGTATGTCTCTTATATTTGCACCGAGCGCCGTAAGTGGCCTTCATTTGATAAAGCAAAGGTTATCGCTGACTTCTTCTCCTTAAGTCTTGATCAACTTTGGGTTGAGCATCTTAAAGATCTTGTTGATGCCGGCGTAGAGCTTACAGAGACGCAGAAGAAGAATTTAGCTGAGGGTATTAATCTTCCAAATCCTACTGTTATGCATGACGGAAATGACAATAGAGAATACCTCCAACCTGTTGTTTCCTCGGGGAACGGCTCAGATTACACGCTCCCGGAAATTCTTGGCGTCGAATAAGTATTTTTGACTATTTTTATTGTTTACAATGCCATACTTGCTGTATACGCGTATGATTCAGCGTTGTTCAGATTGCATGGGGCTATCTGAAGAGTAGGAGATGTGCAAGATGGCTGGACTACACTGTTCAGACTGCGCTTTTAGCTCGTTCAAATTTAACGAGGACGCCCAGATGTATCAGGCGTACTGCTCGCGCGGCTATTTGCTGGCTGATCCACATATCCATGAGCTTTTTGCCATGCACTTTGCTAAGTCTCCAGAGGATTTTGTTCCCGTCAAAGATCCGTTTAATCGCGAGTATCTGAGAAAGTCATATATCTGCGGAGAATTTATTAAGCGTAAGGATAATTTGGGTTAACGGTATGTCTTAAAACCCTGTTATGTAACATAGCAGGGTTTTATTATGCCTCTGACGTGTTTCTCGTCTAATCAATATCAAAGAATTAAGTAAATATCACAAAAGTTGTTATGTAACGCTTATAGATTTCTGCATAATTAGTTAACTTTCTGTTATATGTTCCCCTTAAAACAAGGTAGTATTGATTTGGGGGAATCTCCTTATTACAAGGGGATTTAAAACATTTATAGAGGAGCGGCAGCAATGTCGAGGCGACCACAAACAGAAAGTTGTGACACGCGTCACAGACTTCTTAAATCCGCAGAGCAAGAGTTTGCTTTACAGGGATACGATAAAGCTTCACTGAGACAGATTTGTGCACATGCAGGCGTTACCACGGGCGCTCTGTATTTCTTCTTCGATAACAAAGAGGATCTTTTTAAGAATGTTTTGACCCCTGTCACTGAAGGCGCAATTCAGATTCTTGAAGACTACAAAGATCATCTGCTGGTCTCTGAGGAAAGAGATCTTGAAGACACTCCTTTGGGTAATAAAGAAACGCTCGAGAAATTCTTAGACCTTCTGTACGGCAATAGGTACGTGGTGCAGATTCTTGTGAATAACCGAGAAAACCCGCATGTTGTCCATTTCTTTGAAGAGTTGACTGAGGTTATCTCTGCAACCATCAGAGCCATTCTTTATCCTAACGTTGCACAGGTTAAACCCTATGATGAGTTTATTATTACCTGGCTTGCTCAAACTGAAATGACCACCATTGTCAATATTCTTAAAAATGATGAGACTCGTGAAGAGGCTGACGGTCACATAAATTCAGCAGTAATGTTTACGCAAGGTGGCATTAAAGCTCTAGTTGAGGAACATTAGATGCTCATCTGTGCATAAAAATTGACAATATCTACTTATTTCCGTTATCCTCTTATAAGGTATAAATCACCCAAAGGAGACCTTTATGAAGTTTAATAAGCTCGGCCTCGTAGCAGCATCCGCTTCTGCCGTTCTTGCACTTGCTGGCTGCAATCTTATTCCAAATCTTGCTGATCCAGGAACCACTACTGGCGGTGGTCAGCAGCAGCAACAGCAGCAGACTGCACCTGATGCAAATACCGCAACTAAGCCTTCAGATACTCGTGCTGGTGACTCTGACTCTCAGCAGCTCTATCAAACTCTGATGGACAAGCACAACACTTCAGAGCAGGTTACCAACGTTCAGAAGTACGTTGATGATATTAAGAAGACTGGCGATAAGACTGAGGTTCTTATTGACACCGATAAGATTACCGTTACCGTTACCGGCATTGGTGTTGACTTTGAGAACTCCAACGGCTATCTGGTTGAGGTTGTTAACAAGACCGATACCAACATCTTCATTCAGACCACCGACACCGCTATTGGCAAGGATGAGCTGAGCTTGTTTGTTAACGCAGCTCCTAACGCAACTACCAAGGGCTTTGCATTCTTTGACCCAGGTGTAAAGATGGATCCATCCGCAACTGTTCGTGGTACCATCCTTGCTCTTTATGGTTCTGACTACAGCATGGATTCCTTCAACGTTATGTTCTAAGTTTTACTTAGTTCGTTGACTGCAAAGGCTCAGCTTTTAGCTGAGCCTTTTTTGTTAGCGAGAAACCCAGTCAATAGCAGCTAAATGAGTCAGTGTTGAGGTTATTAGAATCCGTTAGACTATAGAGTTGTTAGCTATTAGAAAAGCATGTATGCACTGCATATAAGGAGCTACGATGCTAGATTTAGATAAAAACACAGACAGGTCATACAACGAACTTATCTTTTTAAAACCTCTTTTTCACAATAAGATTTGGGGCGGAAGAAGACTTGCTGAAGAGTATGGTTACGACATCCCCGAAGGCTCAGTAGGAGAGTGCTGGGCGATTAGTGCACATCCTAGCGGAGACTGTGAAGTTGCCTCTGGTGCATATGCTGGCAAAACTCTTTCGGAGCTTTGGTCAACGCATCGAGAGCTTTTTGGTAATGCAGAGGGAGACCGTTTCCCACTTCTCATTAAAATTCTTGATGCAAAAGATGATCTCTCTGTTCAGGTTCATCCAGATGATATGTACGCAGCAGAACACGAGAATGGCTCTTTGGGAAAGTCTGAGTGCTGGTATATTCTTGATGCAAAAGAGAATGGCGATATTGTTGTAGGACAAAATGCCTCCTCAAAAGAAGAGTTTGCAGCCATGGTTGAGCAGGGAAAGTGGTCTGAACTGCTCAATTACGTTCCTATCAAGGCTGGAGATTTCTTTAGGATTGATCCTGGAACCGTTCACGCCATTAGAACGGGCACGCTTATTCTTGAAACGCAGCAGAGCTCAGATATTACATACCGTGTGTATGACTATGATCGTTTAGGAGACGATGGCAAGCCTCGTGACTTGCATTTAGCACAGAGTCTTGAGGTCATTGATTATGCACAGGAAACTCCAACATCTGGAGAAATTACTGCTCCAGAAATTGATGGCAAAACTGAACTTATGAGTTGCAAGTACTTCTCGGTAGAAAAATACGAGATTCATGAGGCAAAAACTATTGCTCAGCCATGGCCGTTTATGTGCGTAAGTGTCATTGAGGGAGAAGGTACGGTTTGCGCTGACAGCGGCAACGGAGTAGAGCATAGGATTTGCAAGGGCTCGCATTTTATTGCACCTGCGTCTTCTGGTAGCCTGCGCTTTACGGGCACTATGACGTTGATTACCTCTCATCTTCCTCATATAAAATAGGATGATACATAAGTCGAATGCAGCTTAATATGTAACATTTGACTCGTTTCAAGTAGAATATAAAAAGTTGGGACTCCCATACGCTTATAGGAGGAACGTATGAATAAAGAGATGATTACTCGTCGCGCTTTTGCGGGATTGGCTGCAGGCGGTGCTGCTAGCACGCTTGCTGCATGTAATAGTGATGTCCTTCAGGCAATCTTAAACCCTGATTCTGTTCTTGGTGGAGCTGGTCAAGATCCTCAGAATGGCGGTCAAGGCGGTAATGGTGATCAGCCTTCTCAGTCAAATCTGGTGAAGCTTGAAGAGACTCCAGATAATCCAACGCTAACTGGAGACCTTTCCAAGATTGTTACTGGTGTTTGGTGTGTTGACAATGGTGTTGGAACTAAAGGTGGGTCAAAGGATGGTAAAACCTTTGACCATGGCGGCATGCTCAATCAGGGCTATAACGATGGAACCGTTCTTTACTATTCCTTCAAAGAAGACGGCACTTTCTTCATGCATAATTTTAAAGGCGTAAAGAATGATGGTAAGTGGGAAGCAAAAGGATCCGTTGTTATTCAATGTACTTATGATGATGGCGATAGTGTGCCAATGTATTTTGATAAGGACGATAACAACTATCTGAAGTACAGTGATGCCAAAAGTGAGATTACGTTTAATTTCAAAAAACTTTCTGACAATCCAGACGATACTTCACAGATTGCTTATATTGATGGCCAGGTAGTCAATTTTGCTGCTACCATTCCTGGTACGTATTATCTCTATGGCTTGCACTATGCAGATGGCTCTAAAGAAGATCTGACCAGTGACCAGATTGAATCTATGAATAAGGGTTCGGGCGCAGCGTATACCTTCTCTGCTCATAAGGATGGAAATGCTGCACTGTTCTATCCGGACGGTAGTGTTTCTCCTATTCAGATTGTTGCAGAAGAGCCTTCGGCAGATGGTCTTTCTTTCCCCATTCTTGCTCAGGGTTTTTCAAAAGACCAACAGATATCTAAGTCTGTTCTATACACTACTGCGGATGATAAAAAAATTCTCAATATTGATACTCCTGGATATACTCTTAAATTTGCCCTCATTAATCACCGCGAGGATAATTGGGCTAAATATGAGTATCCACCAAAGGCTCAGTTCCCTTGGCAGCCAGATGGTAAGGGCGGCTTTACGCTGGTAACTCCTAATTCTTCTGATTCTGGCAACGGTGGCAGTTCATCTGGTTCAGGCGGTAGTTCATCTGGTAATGGTGGCAGTTCTTCAGGAAATGGCGGCGGCGGTAAGGGCGGTTCTGGTAAGAAATAGTCACAACCGTTTCTGTCATCTTTTACTAACAAAAAAGCAGGCATATGATATGCCTGCTTTTTTCTTGTATGTACTCTAGGTACGTAAAAAGCGTGCTTACAGCTTAACGCTGATGTTACGCAGCGTGTGCGCCGCCCTCAATCTCGCCAGTGCAGTGTGGGCAGCGAGTTGCACCTTCTTTAACCTCTTCAAGGCAGTGTGGGCAGTGTGGAGCTGCAACCTCTTCAACAGCCTCCTCTTCGTCCTTCTTAAGCTTGGAAGCCTTCATGAACTTATTAAGGGCCTTAACCATGCAGAAGACAATGAATGCAATGATCAGGAAGTTGATGATTGCGCTGATGAATGCACCAAAGTCAATGCCGTTCTGGGTGCCAGGAACTGGAATAGAAAGACCAGAAACCTCGGTACCGCCACCAGAGATCAGCTTAATAAATGGGTTGATGATGTCATTGACAAGGGAGGTAACAATAGCGGTAAATGCGCCGCCAATGATGATACCAATAGCCATGTCCATAACATTGCCCTGCTGGATAAACTCTTTAAACTCCTCGACAAACTTTTTCATTTCATCCCTTTCGTTTAATTGGTAGAAGACAGATATTTCTATTCGCGTCTACAGCGTGCGCTTATGCGCTGGCCAGACCATAGATGCGAGAGTATTTGTCAGTTAAATACTTGGTGTAGTAGTGGACGTCAAAAGGCTCACCACATGCACCCATGATGAGCTCCTTGGAGTCTTTTGCACGACCCCAGGTCCAAATACGGCTGCCCAGCCACTCCCTAATAGGAGCAAGATCTCCTGATGCACAGACGGCGTCAAAGTCCATGCCCTCAGCAATCATGGCATGCTTGTACTGAGCGCCATAAGCGCTACCAAGTGCGTAGGTTGGGAAGTAACCAAACTCACCCCATGACCAGTGAACATCCTGAAGAGCACCTTCAGTGTTATTTGGAACCGTAACACCCAGGTACTGCTTGTACTTCTCGGCCCAAAGAGCTGGGACATCCTTTGCAGTAATCTCGCCAGACAAAAGTGCCTGCTCCATTTCGTAACGGATGAGGATGTGCAGAGGATAGGTGAGCTCGTCTGCCTCAGTGCGAATGAGACTTGGCTGTACCTTATTAGCTGCCGAGAAGAGCTGGAAGGCAGTGACGCGATTAAGCTGGCCAGGGAAGTGCTTGCGCATAAGTTGAATAAGAGGCTCAGCAAATGCTTCAGAAAGGCCAACGTAGTTCTCAAAGAATCTAGACTGGGACTCGTGCATACCCATAGAAGTACCAGTGCTCAGAGAGGTAAAGCGGTACTCCCAGTTAATGCCCTGCTCGTAGAGGGCGTGACCGTTCTCATGCAGCATGGAATAGACATTGGAGAGAACGTTATTCTCGTAAGCGTGGCTGGCAACCATAACAAAGCCGATACCAGGGCCACCGGTGTAAGGGTGCTCAGTTTTGCCAAGCCAATAAGCGTCCTCGTCAAGAC
>JABZHK010000219.1:0-1511 GCA_015258885.1 Atopobium sp. | reverse complement strand
GAACAGGCTGCATTTGATTGTGGTATTCACGATCTTCATCCAGAGATCGTAAAGACTCTTGGTAAGCTTCGCTACCGTACTTCTTACGGTCAGAATGTTCTTGCTCACTCTGTTCAGGTTGCAGTACTTTGCGGCATTATGGCTGAAGAGCTTGGCCTTGAGCCTGCTCCAGCTAAGCGCGCTGGTCTGCTTCATGACCTTGGTAAGGCAATTGACCACGAGGTTGAGGGTCCACACGCTGTAATTGGTGCAGATCTTGCTCGTCGCCATGGTGAGCGTCCTGAGATTGTTCACGCCATTGAGGCTCATCACGCAGACATTGAGCCAAACACCGTGCTTGACATGCTTGTTATGGCTGCAGACGCTATTTCTGCTGCACGTCCTGGTGCTCGTCGTGAGTCTGCTGAGAACTACATCAAGCGTCTTGAGAAGCTTGAGGCTATCTCAAATGCGCACGAGGGTGTTGAGCGTACTTACGCAATGCAGGCTGGCCGTGAGCTTCACGTGATGGTCGAGCCTCAAATGATTAGCGATTCCGAGGCAACTGTTCTTGCTCACGATATTGCTAAGCAGATTGAGGATGAGATGGAATACCCAGGACAGGTTCGCGTTGTTGTTATTCGCGAGTCTCGTGCTGTAGACGTTGCTAAGTAATTTATGGCAGCCACTTCTACTGACTTAACAGGTTTTGTCGCCTCCATGGGAGGTGAGCGCGCACTCCGTGTCGAGGAATCCCTCGGCGCGGGGTACGTTCGTTTACGCGTAGCAGAAGCAGAGCGTAGACAGGCAAAGCATGATATTCGTTCGGTAGAAGATATTGTTATCGAGCTCTTACGTAATTCTCGCGATGCTGGTGCTCGTCACATTTATGTTGCAACCTCAAAAGAGGGTGCGCTCAGAACTATCACCATACTTGATGATGGTCAGGGTATTCCAAAAGACATGCAGGAGAAAATCTTTGAAGCTCGTGTAACTTCAAAGCTTGAGAGCATGCATATGGACCGTTGGGGAATTCATGGCCGAGGCATGGCTCTCTATTCCATCAAAGAAAACTGTGAATCAGCTCAGGTTGTGGCTTCTGCTCCAGGACTTGGTTCTGTTATACAGATTGTGGTAGACACTACTAAAATTTCTGAGCGAGTAGATCAGTCTACTTGGCCAACCTGTGGTTTGAATGAGGACGGACTCAAAACAACCGTTAAAGGTCCTCATAACATTATTCGTACCTGCTGTGACTTTGCGCTTGAGGTTAAAGGCTCGTGCGAGGTAATGCTGGGCTCTGCTGCAGAGATTGCAGCTACTGCTCGTCGCAGAATTGCTCAGACGCTTGATATCGCTGACCTGCTATTTGTTGAAGGCTTTGAGAACGTTCCTGTTCTCGAGCGCTTCAGGGCGGCAGCGGATGCAACAGAACTTTCTGAGGTTTGTAAGTCTCTTGGTCTTTCAATGTCAGATAGAACTGCTCACAGAATTATTGCTGAGCAGATTAAGCCTTTGCGTAGTGTGTATGC
>JABZHK010000218.1:0-1524 GCA_015258885.1 Atopobium sp. | reverse complement strand
TGTATCCACAGGCTGCAGCGACGCAATAAAAAATAGGTAATTTAAATTTTTATCTAATTTGATATATAAAAATTTTTAGAACATCATAACTGCTACATTTTTCAGAGATTGTAATGATTGATTTTCTGAGTGATTTCCTGACTTATGAACAAGGGTTGACCCCCCTAATTAGCTAGGCAGGACCAACCCTCGTCAGTCTCAATATGGCATGTTTCCAGCTAGTTTGACAAAAAAGCACCCTAGTCAAGCCAGGGTGCTTAGAGGATTTATGCTGTTAAAACTTAAAGCACAACATCAGGGTCAAGCAATTGCTGGCTTTCTCGCATTTCTTTTGCCAGAGATAAATAAGCCTTTAACTGGGGTTCTGTAATCTTACCCTCATGCAAGGCGTCTTGAACGCTACATCCTGGCTCGTGAGTATGCGTACAATCCCTAAATTTACACGTCTGAGCAGCTTCAGAGATGTGTGGGAATATCTTCTGCAATCCCCTCTCATGACCCACAATAGGCAAGCTTCTGAGCCCTGGCTCATCCACAATAACACCAGCGTCAGGGAGTGCCACCATACGGCGAGCAACCGTTGTATGACGTCCCGCCTTATCAGACTCTCGAACTTCTCCCGTTTCAAGTGCTTCATGCCCCAAAAGTGCGTTAAGAAGCGTAGATTTACCAGCACCTGATTCACCAAGCACAATAGCTATGGAACCGTAAGGAACAAGGCTACGAACAGCATCAATTCCCCACGCAGCTCCAAGCTTTTGAGCCGTTTGAGCAAGGTCTGCAAGTGCCTCGGGTTTCTCGCCCTCAAGCTTTGACGCCGTTACAACAATCTTCACTGTAGAGCCAAGAGCTGCGGTGATAGAAGAAATCTCTTGAGCCAAAAGCTCTGGTCCCGCTACATCTGACTTAGTAAGCACCACGGCACAGGCTGCACCACAATCTTTAGAAATAACCGCCGAGCGCACAATACGATCAACCGAGATAGCCTCGCCATCCAAAGCCTGTACCACAAGCACAAGATCAACGTTTGCGGCCAAAGTCTGCTTTTGACCACGAGCTCCGCCCTTCCAGCGAGCAATATCGGTCTCTCGCGGCAGAATGGCCTCGATGATGCCCATATCGTGCGAGTCCGGAATGCGAGCACACACCCAGTCACCAACGGCTACCGTGGAGTTCTGGCCCTTGGTCACGCGCGCGGAAAACTCGGCGCGAAACACTCCCTGCTCCGAAACAACCGCAGGAAATCCCCTATCCAAGCGGACCACGCAGGCCATGGTCATCGTCTGGCGAGAAACCCCTTGAGCTTCAAGCTCAGACACGATGTCTGTATAGGCCTTCATCTGAGCCGACGATGGAGTCAGCTGCTCAAACGCTGGAACGTCCAGCAATGAAGAAAGGGCCGGCAGAGACCCTTGAGTCCTGCCGGCTCCTAGTTTTTTGGAACTTTTTGTACGCTTAGCGGACAAGAATACTCCTCTACCTTATGCCCTGTTCTTTTGAACAGAACGCATAACAGCCTTATAA
>JABZHK010000217.1:0-1524 GCA_015258885.1 Atopobium sp. | reverse complement strand
GACCTCGTATGCGTGAGATACATGCGTCACCTGCCATTGTCTTCTCGCCAGAAGGCACGCTGTAGTGCGGCGCGTCAACTCACTCGCAGTTTTGTTGTGTTAGGAGAGGAGTACCGCTGAATGTATAAGATCCTCGAAAAGACTCAGTTCTCCGAGAAGGTCTTCAAGTTCCGCATCGAGGCACCACAGATGGCCAAGCATGCACATGCTGGTCAGTTCCTGATGGTCCGCGCAAATGAGTGTGGCGAGCGCGTTCCATTTACCTTTGCGGATTGGAATCCTGAGGAGGGTTGGGTCGAGTTTATCTTCATGGTAATCGGCAAGACCACCAGGATGCTTTCTACCTACGAGGTTGGTGATTTCCTGCAGGACGTCACTGGTCCTCTGGGTGAGCCTACCGAGATGGGCGAGGGCAAATGGGCAGTTATCGGTGGCGGCGTTGGCCTGGCTATCGCTTTCCCTGTTGCTCGTCAGCTCGTAGCAGCTGGCCGCGAGGTCCACGCAATCATGGGCGCTCGTACCAAAGAGCTGCTGCTGCTTGAGGATCAGTTCCGTTCCATTCTGGACGACGATCACATCCACATCACCACAGATGACGGTTCTCTTGGCGAGAAGGGCGTTGTAACTGCACCTCTCGAGCGTCTTCTGCAGGACAAGCAGGTCGACCGCGTATTCTGCGTTGGCCCAGTTCCAATGATGAAGTTCTCCACTCTCACTGCCGAGAAGTACGACACACCTATCATCGCTTCCCTGAACCCAATCATGGTCGACGGCACTGGTATGTGCGGTTGCTGCCGTGTTGAGGTTGGCGGCGAGACCAAGTTTGCTTGTGTTGACGGTCCTGACTTTGACGCAACCAAGGTTGACTGGAACGACCTTCGCGCACGTCAGGCAGCCTACCTCACCGAGGAAGGCCAGTCCATCAAGGCTTACGAGGAGACGAGGTGCGCATGCCACAGGTAAACGGTCGCTACATTCCAAACGTCAAGGCACCTCGTACAGCTGACAACGAAGAGCCAGCTGCAGAGCGCGCACAAGACTTCCGCCCTGTCGACAAGGGTTTCACTAAAGAGATGGCAATTGCAGAGGCAAACCGCTGCCTGGATTGTAAGAATCCACTGTGCGTTCAGGGCTGCCCTGTAAACATCAACATTCCTCGCTTCATCGAGGCTATCCGTGCAGAGGAGTTTGGCCGCGGTCTTGACATCATCCGCGAGTCCTCCATGCTTCCTGCAGTTTGTGGTCGTGTTTGCCCACAGGAGAACCAGTGCGAGGGCGTCTGCATCATGGGTAAGCGCAGCGAACCAGTTGCTATTGGTCAGCTCGAGCGCTTCCTTGGCGACCAGCCTGAGCTTGCTTCCAAGCCAGCTATCGCTCCAAAGAACGGCAAGAAGGTTGCAGTTGTAGGCTCCGGTCCTTCCGGTATTGCTTGCGCTGGCGAGCTTGCTCGTAATGGCTTTGACGTTACCGTCTTTGAGGCATTCTTCACCGGCGGCGGCGTTCTGGTTTACGGTATTCCTGAGT
>JABZHK010000216.1:0-1538 GCA_015258885.1 Atopobium sp. | reverse complement strand
CCTCAAGATATACATCTCTAATGTGAGACCTATCTACGTGCGTATAGAGCTGTGTAGTTGAAATATCAACATGTCCCAAAAGCTCCTGCACCGAGCGAAGATCAGCGCCGCCTTCTAGAAGATGTGTGGCAAAACTGTGGCGCAGCGTGTGAGGGTGCAAACCCTCAATTCCCACTACCCTGCCGTAATTTGCCACTAATTTATGCACCGACTGGCGAGAAATGCGTCCACCTCTGGCATTTACAAACACCTCAGACACCTGACCGTGCTTAAGCAAAAGCGAGCGAGCCTCATAAAGGTATGTTTTAAGCGCGCGATGCGCAGAGCCTAATACAGGAACTACACGTTCTTTAGAGCCCTTACCAAAAACGCGTAAGAGCTCATCTTCTAGAAAGACTCCACGCACCTCAAGATCGCAGAGCTCAGATACACGAAGTCCGCAGCCATACAACAATTCAAGTATGGTTCTATCTCTAATTCCTAGAGGTGAATTAGGGAATGGCTGGTCAAGCAGCTCTTCTGCCTTCTCCTGAGAGATAACATCAGGAAGCCTTTGAATTCTTGCTGCAGTAGGTAAATCTTCAGCTGGCGATGACTCGCAAATTTGCTCGACAGCCATAAACTTGTGGAAGTTTCTAATAGCAGCAGTGTGGCGCTCAACCGAAGCTGGAGCCATACCTAAATCTCTAAGAGAGCCAATGTATTCTTCTACATCAGAGCGAGTCACCTGGCTGGGCAAAGTAATTTTTTTGCTACTTAACCAAAGGAGATAACCCTCTAAATCTCTGGTGTAGGCATCAAGCGTATTGACAGAAAGACCCCGCTCAACAGCAACGTACGCTAAAAATTCTATACGCGCCTGAGCGAGGTCCATACGTATTCTTCCCTAGTAAAAATTCTGCTTAAAGGGCCTGGTTTACATCATGACGGTCAACACCCTCATGATGAGCGATTGCTGCACGTGCAAACTCACGGAACAAAGGTGCAGGATGAGTTGGACGGCTCTTAAACTCTGGGTGTGCCTGACTTGCAACAAACCAAGGGTGAACAGACTCTGGAAGCTCAATCATCTCTACAAGGCGATCGTCTGGAGAAACACCAGAAACTACCAGACCAGCCTCAACAAGCTGATTACGGAATACGTTGCTTACCTCATAGCGGTGACGATGACGCTCGTAAACCAAGTTGTTGCCATATGCCTCGTGTGCAAGAGTTCCCTCAACAACCTTACAAGGATAAGAACCAAGGCGCATGGTACCGCCCTTGTCAGTAATATCCTCCTGATCAGGCATAAGATCGATGACAGGATATGGAGTATCTGGACCAAACTCTGCTGAATTTGCGCCCTCCATGCCGCAGACGTCACGAGCAAACTCAGTAACAGCCATCTGCATGCCAAGGCAAACACCAAGGTAAGGAATCTTGAGCTCACGAGCACGACGAATAGCAACCATCTTGCCCTCTACGCCGCGAAGACCAAAGCCGCCAGGAACCAAAATGCCGTCCGCACCAGCAAGCTCCTGCTCTACGTCTTCTTC
>JABZHK010000215.1:0-1573 GCA_015258885.1 Atopobium sp. | reverse complement strand
CAATACGAGAGTCCTCAAGCATAAAACCTGCTGCTTTTGCGCGGCGGTACTCGCGAACACCAAGCGCGTGAGCAAGTGAAATATTGTACTGAACAGCACGGGCGCGAGAGTAATTCTTTACAAAGGGGTACCAATCGCCCAGTGTGTAGCGAACTTCTGGCTCAACAATTGGTTCGTTAAAAGTGAACCAATAGCGGATTTCTTTTCCAAACGTTTCAAAAGCAATACGTGCGTAATGCGCATACGCCTCAACAACCTCACGGGACTCCCAGCCACCGCGGTTGAAGAGGTATTCAGGCATGTCAAAGTGGTAGAGGTTTACAAAAATCTCAATACCAACCTTCTTAGCAACAGCAAAAAGATGGTGATAGTACTTCTCGCCCTCTGGATTAAGGTTGCCGTTAATGTCCAGCAAACGACTCCACTGAATAGAAGTGCGGATGGAATCCAAGCCAAGGGACTTGAGAAGCTGAAGATCTTCTTCCATTCTTTCTGTAAAGTCATTTCCGGCATAGGAGCCAACGCGATTGTGGAATGCGTGGATGTCCAGGTTGGACCAGGTATCCCAAAGGTTTGGCAGCTTTCCGCCGTCTTGCCATTTACCCTCAGTCTGTGGACCAGACATTGACCCACCAAAGAAGAAATTCTCAGGCAACTGATACGACATGCCTATCCTTTCTCAAACGTATTAAACCTAACATGTCAACTTTATAAAACAGATATGTTAGATTTTCTAAGTAGTATACTAATGCAAATCAGATAGAATGCAAAGTAAAAATTTTGCTACCTGAGGAGGTGTCATGAATAAGTACGAGCTGATTGTTCAAGATCTTAAAACTGATATTGCTATAGGCACGTATCCTGCTTATTCTCGTCTGCCTTCCGTTGCTCAGCTCTGCGAGCAATATGAGGTAAGCAAAATTACCATTAACAAAGCATTGGAAGTTCTTGAGCAGCAAGGTCTCATCTTTAGACGAAAGGGTTCTGGCACTTTTGTCAAAAAGCTGGAAGAAGGAACGCAGATTAAGCCAAGTAAAGAGGTCTCCGGTCAAATGGAAGGCTTCATGGCTGAGCACGCCGCCCGAGGTGAGCGCGTCAAATCAAAGGTCTACACCTTTGAAGTTGAGCGTCCTTCTGAATACATTGCTAAAGCTCTTGATATTACTACCGAAGATTTTGTCTATAGAATTGTGCGCGTTAGGCTTGTTGAAGGAATTGCGCAGGTCATCGAGTATACCTACATGCCTATCAGCTTAGTACCCAATCTTAAAAAGGCTCATCTGGAGCACTCAATTTACAACTATATTGAGAGCGAAATTGGGCTCAGAATTGCCAATGCGCACCGCGTAATTAGAGCTGTCATGCCTACAGAGGTTGAGGCCTCGAGACTAGAAATTAGCACGGGCGATCCCCTGCTTGAGGTTGAGCAAATCGGTTATATCGACGATGGCCGCGCGTTTGAATATTCCATCTCGCGACATGCGCATGGCTATGAATTCATGACCATTTCTATGCACTAGCCCCTGGTATAACGACACAAAATAAGGCGAGAAGACCAATCGATCTTCTCGCC
>JABZHK010000214.1:0-1602 GCA_015258885.1 Atopobium sp. | reverse complement strand
GGCCGTGGGAGACTGGGTATGCGCGCGCATTCCGGACTCGCACGATATGGGCATCATCGAGGCGATTCTGCCGCGAGAGACCGATATTGCTCGCTGGAAAGGCGGTGCCCGTGGTCAAAAGCAGACTCTGGCCGCAAACGTTGACCTGGTTCTTGTGGTACAGGCCTTGGACGGCGAGGCTGTCTCGGTAGATCGTATTGTGCGCTCAGCAGTTATTTCTAAAGACTGTGGCGCCGCCTGTGCCGTGGTGCTTACTAAGTCAGATGTAGCGGGTCCGGAGCTTTTGGCACAAGAAATTTCTTCTATTACCGCAGCTCTTGGCTCTACAGTAAAAATTGTCGCAACAGCTTCAAAGCTTGAGGGCGAGAAAACCGATGCACTTGCTGATCTTGCCCAGACTGCTCAAAAGCTTGGAGCTGCGTGGGGAATCGATGCTGTTCGCAGCCTTGTTCCTTACGGCTCCGTGGCCATTGTACTTGGCGAATCAGGTGCTGGTAAATCAACGCTTTTGAATGCGCTTTTGGGACATGAGGCGCTTGAAACGGGAGAAGTCCGCGAATCTGATAAGGCAGGACGGCATACAACAGTTGCTCGTCGCATGGTAGCGCTTCCTGATGCTGGCATTATTGTGGATGAACCTGGCCTCAGAAGTCTGCCTATTGTGGGCCATGAGAGGGGATTGCAGAAGATTTTCCCGCATATCTCTGAAGCTGCTCAGACGTGTAAGTTTAGGGACTGCACCCATACGCATGAGCCAGGATGTAGTGTTCAGGATGCTCTCCACGAGGGTAAGATTACAGAGCCGCAGCTAAAAGCATATTTGTCTTTGGCAAAAGAAATGCGAGAAAGCCAACAATCGCTTGATCCTGATGTTGTGCTTTAAGCTGTAACGACGTAAATCCTCAAAACACCCTGGCTTATCTGGGGTGTTTTTTGTCAAATCAGCAGGAAACATGCGATATTGAGACTAACGAGGGTTGGTCCCGCCCAGTAATGGGGAGGGTCAGCCCTCGTTTCTTAAGTCAGTGAGATCACTCAGAAAATCAATCATTACAATCTCTGAAAAATGTAGCGGCTATGATTTTCTAAAAATTTTTATATATCAAATTAGATAAAAATTTAAATTACCCATTTTTTTCTCGTTGCTTCGGCCTTTGGGTTTATTACTTTGTGTCAGATTTGCGTCAGCTATCGGACATATTTGTGCAGGTAAATCTTTTGTTTTTGTATTTTCTCTCTCATGCCAAGTGCACAATCTATGTATCGCAAATGGAGGGAGGACAAAAAGTGACTAAGAAAACAAGAATTTTGATTTCTGTGTTGAGTGCACTTATCGCTAGTTTTTGTTTCTTTGCATATGTACAAAGCGTCCGTGCAGATGCAGAGAAATCACGAGCAGAAGCAATACAAAAATACGGTGGAGAACTCACGTCAATTCTGGTGGCCACAAAACAAATAGAACCTGGAGAAACTCTCTCATCTTCTAATACCCAGATAAAAAGCTGGATTTCTGATTTGATTCCCGAAGGCGCAATTACTAATCCAGAAAGTGTTATGGGTCGAACGGTTTCATCTGTTATTGGAGTTGGCATGCCTGTTGTT
>JABZHK010000213.1:0-1623 GCA_015258885.1 Atopobium sp. | reverse complement strand
GTTCTGTTTGCACTTCTGCTTCAGCCAGTTGGCAACCAGACTCTGCCATTTGTCGACCTTGCTGCTGGCACCTACATGCTCGCAGTCGCAGTTCCTGTCTGCAAGGGTAACGGCTTCCGCGGCCTGATCATCGGCATTGTTTCTGTCATCATCGGCCTGCTGATCTCCACCGCTCTTGCTCCACTCATCACACAGTCTGCAACTCAGGCTGGCTTCGACATTGCAGCTGCAGTTGGTAGCACCGGCGTTGCTGGTTCTTCCCTGATCACCGTCCTTTCCGACGGCGGCAGCCCACTGTCCGGCCTGTTTGTCCTGTTCTCCAGCATCAACCCAATCGTTGGTGTTGTAGTAACCGGCGCAATCGCTTGCGCACTTGCTGTGTGGAACCGTAGCCGCATCCTCAAGGAGGCTGCTGCAATGCACGAGGCTCAGGAGGCTTAGTCCCGTCCCGAGCAGGCCTCGTTGCCTACAAAAAATCGCAAGGAGGCTCGTCCAGGTTCCGCTTGGCGAGCCTCTCTGTTTACCGCTTGACCCCAAAGGCGAGAAACCATGTCCACTCCAAAGTCCTCTTCAACCAGCAAGCGCCCGTCAGTCGATGACCGCGCCGCGACCCGCGCCGACGCCGCGACCGCGACTAGCGCCGACGCCGCGACCAAGCCGGTCACGTACACGTACGACCGCCGCCGCTACGTTATCGACGTGCTGCTGCCCAACTACGTCTCAATCGTCGTGCTCATTGCAGCAGTCGTATTGTTTGCGCTTGGGTTTATCCGCTGGTTAATGCTCTTTCTGGTTGTGGTTTGCCTGTACTCGATTCTCAACGCATTTCTCGCGCATGCCTATCCTGAACAGGTTATTCTCGCCCCAGACTCAATTACATTTGTAACGGGTAAGCACAAATCAACTTACAAGTTGTCCCAGATCACGCAGATTCGCGTGCGAGAGGCTCCGCAAGGACTGCGCTCGTACGTGCGCATCAACAAGGCCACGCCGCTGCAGGGTCGCTTCTATCTGACCTGCGGCGACATGACCGACGCGCAGGGCAACGACGCCCGAGAGGTCTACAAGCTGCTGCTCGACCTCGAGGCAAAACTAGATCCCGACGGACTGCGCGTGCGAGCGCGCCGCCAGCAACAGAAAGGGGAGTAGCAATGGCTACAACCGACGCTGAGCTCCTAAAGCCCGAGCTCGTTTTCTTTGACATTGAGGCAAAGGACGCCTTTGAGCTGTTTGACCAGCTCGAAATCCGCCTGAGCAACCTCGGCTACATCAAGAACACCTGGAAAGAGGCTATTTCAACTCGCGAGAAAAACTATCCAACCGGACTCGCTTTTCCTGCAGGTGAGATTGCAATTCCACACACCGATCCGGTTAACCTTGAGAAGCCTTACATTGCAATCGTAAAGCCATCCAGCCCAATCAACTTTGAGCCAATGGGCGGCGACGGCGACACTGTTCCAGCAAAACTCGTCATTAACCTGGGTATTATGCGTGACGGCGGTCAGGTAGAGATGCTCCAGAGCCTGATGGGCATCTTCATGGACGAGTCAAAGTCTGCCGACGTCTTTGGCCAGACTACTGCAGAAGGTATGGTCGCCGCGTTCTCCAAGTACCTCTCCGAGT
>JABZHK010000212.1:0-1628 GCA_015258885.1 Atopobium sp. | reverse complement strand
CTAACACGCTGCAGAATCATAATCACCCGCATATGAACTGCCTCCCATTTCTTATGTCCAAGAAATGGGAGGCAGTTTATTGTGCAGGCGCCTTTTTGGAGCAATTTTTGTTACAACAAAGCTAATAAGCAGTACAGCTCAAGCTACTTCTTGACCTCGTAGTGGCTCTTGACAGTAAACGTAATAACGTAGGTCTTACGATACGACTCTGGTGCAGAAGTAAGAATTGCACAGTCGGTCAGGTTGTAGTTAGTTGGGTGTGCAAGAGCCTGGTCAACAGTGTTGCCAATCTCTTCTGCAGACTCAAGTACCTGAGCCCTCTGAGCTGCATCGATTGTTGCTTTTCTCATCAAATCAAACAGATCAGCCGTACCCTCAATGCGAATAATGATGGGCCAGAGGCTGTCTTTATCAATCTGAGTGGTAATTTGAAGGTCTGGATACAGGCTGTTATCAAAGCTGAATCCATCAGGAATATGGTAGGTGCCATAGCCAGTAGCGTTAGAATTGTTTGATGAAGAGCTAGAGGAGCTTGAAGAATCCTCTTTTTTCTCGTCCTTTTTCTCTTCTTTTTGTTCTGATGTGGTGGATTGTGACTGGTCTTGTTTGTTTTCTGTTTGTGAGCAGCCAGACAAAATGCCCACACTCAAGGCTGACGTTACTAGTAGTACAAAAATTGCAGTAAAGAACTTGCTCAGGCTAGAGCTACGCTTCATTTGACCTCCATTAAACGGAACGTGCCAACTACCAGGAACTCACTGCGATTGTACCCAGCAAATAGTGCTTCTTAGCTGGGAGAATATTTCACAACATAAAATAATGTTTCATCTTTTATGCTTCCCACAGAAAGCGCTTCATATCAACCTTGCCGTTTTGTAGAAACCTCACTCCCTCTGCTTCAAGAAGCTCTCGTTGAGCGTCTGGTCCACCAAAGGCAAAACCAGGGGCCAGCGAGCCGTCTTTGAAGACCACTCGATGACAGGGCACGCCACCAGCAACTCCCGGACTTTGATGCATAGCAAATCCCACATAGCGAGCCTTTCTTGGCTCCCCTATCATGCGAGCTATCTGCCCATATGTGCTGACTCTGCCCTCAGGAATCTGCTTGACCACTGAAAATGCACGCTGAAAGAAGTTGTCCATATCTAGCCCACTCTATCTTCACGGTTACCGGGAATTGCTTGCTCATTTTATGTTGGAATGCTATCGTATCAAAAGCAAACGGGTGGTGGCGCAGCTTGGTAGCGCACTTGACTGGGGGTCAAGGGGTCGCTGGTTCAAATCCAGTCCACCCGACCAGAATTTCTCGAAGCCGTAAAATATTGGCTTTTCTTTATATGTGGTATATTAGTCAAAGAACCCGCGCCACCCCGGTTAATATCCGAGGCCGAGCAGGGTTCTTTTTTTATCGCTTTATCGTTATAACCTTTTCATGCAACTATAGAAGTAGTTTATTAAAAACCGGTTTGATATAGTTGTAGCATAGACAAAGTGACAAATTGGAATTTAGGAGAAAATTTATGAGTCGAAAAAAGGCAATTTTTCTTTATTTATTAGGAACCTTAGGGCAAATATGGATGATATGTATCATAGTTTTTATATTGCGTAATTTGGGTATAGATGTAGAC
>JABZHK010000211.1:0-1655 GCA_015258885.1 Atopobium sp. | reverse complement strand
GGCCATCTCATCTGCGATGATGCCCGCGATGGTCTCCACGGAAGAATCGCCAGGAATTGCAATCATGTCCAGGCCAACGGAGCAGACTGACGTCATTGCCTCGAGTTTCTCGAGAGAAAGCGCGCCGTCTTGAGCTGCGCGAATCATGCCCGCATCTTCGGAGACCGGGATGAACGCGCCGGACAGGCCGCCAACGCTTGACGACGCCATGACGCCGCCTTTCTTGACGGCATCGTTGAGCAGGGCAAGTGCGCAGGTGGTTCCGGGGCCACCGCATTCGCCAACGCCGATGAGCTCCAGAATCTTAGCGACGGAATCGCCAGCTGCTGGGGTAGGCGCAAGACTCAGGTCTACGATGCCTTTCTCGACACCCAGGCGCCTTGAAGCCTCGCGGCTCATCAGCTCGCCCGCGCGGGTAATCTTGAATGCGGTCTGCTTGATCTTCTCGGCAACGTCCATGAGGTTTGCGGTGTCGGGAAGCTCGGCGAGGGCTGCGGCCATGACGCCAGGACCGGAAACGCCCACGTTAATGACGGCGTCTGCCTCTCCGCTGCCGTGGACCGCACCGGCCATGAAGGGGGAGTCCTCCACCATGTTGGCAAAAACGACCAGCTTAGCGGCACCGTAGCACTGGATATCGGTGGTGCGACGAGCGGCTTCGAGCACGGTTTTGGCCATGAGCAGGACGGCGTCCATGTTGATGCCTGCGCGCGTAGACGCGACGTTTACCGAGGAACAGACGCGCGACGTGGTGGCCAGCGCCTCGGGGATGGATGCGATGAGTCGGCAGTCGGCGTCGCCAAGGCCTTTGTGGACCAGCGCCGAGAAGCCGCCCAAAAAGTCGATGCCCAGCGTCTCGGCCGCGCGGTCAAGCGTGTGAGCAAGCGGGGTCAGGTCTTGCGCCGAGGTACATGCCGCAATCTGCGCGATTGGCGTGACGGAAACGCGCTTGTTGGCAATGGGAATGCCGTACTCGCGCTCCAGGTCCTCGGCCACGGCCACCAGGTGCTCGGCCTGGCGCGTGATACGGTCGTAGACCTTCTGGCACATGCGATCCAGATCCTCGTCTGCGCAGCTATTGAGCGAGATACCCATCGTGATGGTGCGCAGGTCAAGGTTTTGCTCGCTGACCATGGCGAGGGTTTCGGCGATTTCCTGTGGAGTAATGTTCATGCGCGTCCTCTCGGAATGCGGTTGTCGTGCGAGCGCCAGGGCGCAGGTGCAGCTTGTGTGCGGTATCGGGGTCCAGGTGCGGTTGTCGTGTGGAGACAACGTCTGGCTTTTGGCGGACGACCAGCTGCAGGGGTTTCTCGACTATTATACTTAAGCAACAACGACAAACGGGGCAAGTTGCGAGGTAACGTGGCAGAAAAAGTCACCCTAAAAACGATTGCGCGCGAGGTGGGGCTGTCGCCCGCTACGGTTTCGCTGGTGCTGAACGGCCGGCCGGTGCGCGTGAGCGACGAGAACCGCCGCCGCATCCTCGACGTTGCCCGCCGCGAGCACTACATTCCCAACCAGATTGCAAGAAGCCTGGTCACACAGCACACGCAGACACTGGGGCTGATCGTGCCGAATATCGAGAGCCGGTTTTTCTCGTCGTTTGCCAAGATGCTGGAGATGAAGTGCCGCCGCCGCGGGTACGCGCTGTTCAT
>JABZHK010000210.1:0-1673 GCA_015258885.1 Atopobium sp. | reverse complement strand
CCATCAGGTGCCGGTAAAACAACTGTCTTAAATATGCTCGGAGGTATGGATACCTGTACCTCCGGGTCTATTTATTTAGACGGAAAAGAAATTGGCGGGCTTTCGGAAAAAGAAAGAACGCTCTATCGCCGTCACGACATTGGCTTTGTTTTCCAGTTTTACAATCTTGTTCCTAATCTCACTGCAAAAGAAAACGTTGAGCTTGCTTCTCAGATTTGTCTTGACCCTATGCAGCCAGAAGATGCACTTCGAGCTGTTGGTCTTGAACATCGTATGGATAACTTCCCAGCTCAGCTCTCTGGTGGAGAGCAGCAGCGTGTTTCTATTGCACGCGCTTTGGCAAAAAATCCGCGTCTTTTGCTTTGTGATGAGCCAACAGGCGCGCTGGATTATAAAACAGGAAAGCAAATTCTTAAGCTCTTGCAGGATATGTGCAAAGAACAGCATAAAACCGTGGCTATTGTTACGCACAACTTTGCGTTCACTCAAATTGCCGATAGGGTAATCCACGTTAAAGAGGGTCAAGCTCAATCGGTAGAAATTAATCAACACCCAGCTGACGCGCTTACTGTCGAGTGGTAGTTATGCCCCGCGCTCTTTTTACCGAGATTACTCGGACCATCAAAGGGTCTCTCGCCAGATTTCTTGCAATTGCAGGAATTGTTGCGTTGGGCTGCGGCTTCTTTGCGGGACTCAAAATGGCAAGCCCTGACATGCAAGAAGCGGCTCATACGTTTTACGAAAACCAGCACCTCTATGACCTTCGCGTCATCTCAACGCTTGGATTAAGCGAGAAGGACGTTTCCGCCCTGGCGTCAGTTGAGGGTGTTGAAGCGGTTATGCCTTCTCGTACGGTAGACATTATGGCTACACTGACGTCGTCGCAATCTACTGCTCGTGTGAGTTCTTTTAGACCCGGTGAGCTTAACCAGCCAATAGTGGTTGAAGGAAGACTTCCTCAAGGACCTTACGAGTGCGTGATGAGCGCAGATCCCAAGAAACGTGCTGATATCAGTCTTGGTCAACAGATTGAGCTACCAGATACTTCAAACGGCGTTCATTTAAAGGGCGGCTCGTACACGGTTGTTGGTTTTGTAAATGCGCCAACGTATCCGTATGTCAGCAATTTTGGTACTACATCGTTAGGCAATGGCATTGTGCAGCAATTTGTGTATGTCACGGAAGATGCTTTTGCAGATGATGACCTTTATACCGAAGTGTATGTGACAGTTCAGGGTGCTACCAGGTATAAGAGCGGCTCATCGGCGTATCAGAGCGCTGTTGATAGCGTTGCAGAACGCATTACACAGATGAATCCGTCGCTTGCTGCTCTTCGTTTGCAAGAGCTCAAAGATGACGCTCAAACTCAGGTTGATGAGGCTCGTCAAAAGCTGGAGCAATCAAGACAAGAGGCCGCGGATAAACTAGGGGATGCTCAGAAGAAGCTTGATGATGCGGAGGCACAAATTTCCGCTCAGCAGCAAAAGCTGGATGATGGTCAGAAGCAATATGATACAGGACGTCAGCAGCTTACAGCTTCGCGCTACAGTGCTGAGCAGCAATTTGCACAAGCGGAAGCTCAGATTACAGCTTCAGAGGCACAGATAGCCCAGGGAACAGCTGAGCTTAGTGCAGGAGAGGCTCAGTATCAAGCTGGCCTTGCTGCTTTCAAT
>JABZHK010000020.1:0-11963 GCA_015258885.1 Atopobium sp. | reverse complement strand
GTTGCTGGTATGGCCTTTGGGCGCGTCCGCGCAATGCTTGATCCTAAGGGCAACGCAGTTACCACTGCTGGTCCTTCTGACGCAGTTGAGATTCTTGGTCTGCAGACCGTTCCTGGTGCAGGCGATGAGTTCCGTGTCTTCCAGGAGGAGCGCGACGCTCGAGAGCTTGCTGACCAGCGCGCTCTTAAAGCTCGTATTGAAGAGCAGAACCGTGTTAAGCACGTTACCCTTGAGAACCTCTTTGACACCATGGCTGACCGTGACGTCAAGGAACTCAACCTCATCATCAAGGCTGATGTTCAGGGCTCCATCGAGGCTCTCCAGGATTCCCTGGACAAGATGGACCAGTCCGAGGTTCGCATCAGCACCATCCACTCTGCTGTTGGTGGAATCACCGAGACCGACGTTGTTCTCGCCGATGCATCCAACGCAATCATCATTGGCTTTGGTGTCCGTCCTGATGCAAAGGCCAAGCTTGCTGCAGAGCGCGTAGGCGTTGAGATTAGAACGTATAGCGTCATCTACAAGGCAATCGAAGAGATTGACGCAGCTCGTATTGGTATGCTTAAGCCAACTGAGCAGGAAGTTCAGACCGGCGTTGCTGAGGTTCGCGATACCTTCAAGGTTCCTAAGGTTGGTATTGCTGCAGGCTGCATGATTTCTGAGGGCGAGATTTCTCGCGACGATAACATCCGACTCATTCGTGACGGCTTTGTTGTCTACGATGGAAAGATTGCATCGCTCAGACGCTTCAAAGACGACGTTAAGAGCGTTAAATCCGGCTATGAATGCGGTATTGGCCTTGAGAACTTCCAGGACATCAAGCCTGGCGACCAGCTTGAGGGCTATCGCATTGAGCAGGTGGCTCGTACCGAGTAAGAAGGGACAGCATGAAACAGAATCAGTTTTCTCGTCGTACTAATGAGATTGCTCGAGAAAAGCTCAGCTGGATCCTTTTGTTTGAAATTTCCGACCCTGATCTCCAGCTTGTGACCGTCACAAGCTGCGAGGTCTCGGTTGATAAGTCCTTTATGCGCGCGTATGTAAGCTGTGAGCCTGATCGCTACGAGAAGGTCCTTGCAGCTCTTAAGCGTGCAAAGGGTAGGATTCGCTCGCTTTTGGGTCATGCGTTGAACTGGCGCGTAACCCCTGAGCTTGATTTTAAGATTGATACCACTACCGATGAGGCTGAGCGCATCGCTCAGGCGCTTGAGGTAGTTCCACCAACTCTTGGTGTCGAGAAAGACGAGTTTGGATACCCTCTAGCTTCTGATGAAGAGAATTCTGACGAGGAGGCGTAAGTAAGTGACGTCACTGAATACAAAAGTCAGTCGTCCAGAGTTTGACGAGGTTATAGCTCTGATTGAGCAGGCCTCGTCAATCGTCGTTTGCGCACATACTTCTCCTGACGGAGATGCTATTGGCTCTGGATTAGCACTTTCTTCCATTATTCAGAGAAGATGGCCTAGCAAAACTGTCACTAATCTTTTGGCAGATGCTGATGGGGAAGTACCACGTATTTACAAGTTTCTTGATGGTACCGAGAGCTTTGTGCCTGCAAATAAGTACGAGGGTACTCCAGACCTTTTTATCTGCGTAGACCTATCTACTGCAGGACGTTTGGCTGATGCAGAAGCACTGATGGAGCGCTCTAAGACGGTAGCAGTACTTGACCATCACCCATACAACAACGTGTATTGGAATGCAGGACTCGTACGTCCTGATGCAGCGGCAACCGGTGTCATTATCACCGAATTTGCCTGTCATTTGGGCGCAGAGCTTGTTCCCTCAGAGGCACAATGCCTTATGTGTGCCCTGGTAACTGATACTGGTCGTTTCCAGTACCAAAACGCTGACGGCGAGGCTTTTGAGGTTGCAAGTTTGCTGGTAGAAGCAGGTGCTTCTCCATCTCAGATTGCGCTTCATGTCTACCAGAGTGATCGCTTGGCCTACCTTCACCTTGCCGCTAAGGTTATGGGTCGTATTCGTACCTTTGGTGAGGGTCGTGTTGCCTACAGCTATGTCACTACGGCAGATCTTTCTGCATCAGGCGTTCCTCTTGCCGAGATGGATGGTCTGGTAGACATTGTGCGCTGCGTTGAGGGAACAGAAATTGCTCTCTTCCTCAAAGAGGTAGCTGGTGGAAAGGTTCGCGGCAATCTGCGTTCCAAGTCCAAACTTGATATTTCCGGCGTAGCTCGCCAAATGGGTGGCGGCGGACATACTGCTGCTGCAGGCTTTACCGCTGAAGGTACCATTGACGACGTATTCACCCAGATAGTTCCTCTGCTTATTGATCTTCTCGCGCTTGACAAGGAGTCATAGGTGAAGCGAGGAGCAAGTGGAATTAACGCACTTATTGCAGTTGACAAGCCGCTTGGCTTGACCAGCCATGACGTGGTTTCTCGTGTTCGCCGTGCATTTGGCGAGAAACGCGTGGGACACGCAGGCACCTTGGATCCTAATGCAAGCGGCGTGCTGGTAGTGGGCATTGGCCTTGCCACAAAGCTGTTGGGTCTTCTGACGCTTGACCGCAAGGGGTATGTAGCCGACATTTCGTTTGGAGCTCGCACTTCAACTGATGATGCAGACGGTGAGGTTGTGGCCACAGCCCCTGTACCTGCAGAGTTGCGTGAGGAAGAGTTTGCTCGCGTGGCCTGCGCAAAGTTGGTGGGCACCATAAATCAGCTGCCGCCAGCGGTTTCCGCAATCTCTGTTGATGGCAAACGCGCCTATCAACTTGTTCGTGAAGGCAAAATGCCAGAACTAACAGCACGTAGAGTCTCTATTTACGACGCTACGCTTTTAGCGGTACATGCGCCTTCTGTTGAGGATGACTCACTGGTGTGGACGGTTGCTTTTGACGTTTCTAAAGGCACCTATATCAGAAGTATTGCTCGAGATCTGGGTCAATCTCTTGGCACAGAGGCTCACATTAGTGGCTTAAGAAGGACATTCTCTGGACCTATTACACTTGGTAGCTGCGCTTTATTAGAAGAGCTTGAACAAAGCCCAGCTCAAGTGCTTGAAGCTAAACGCCTCAATCCAACTGAGGTTCTTGGTTATCCGGTGCACAGGTTGACTGGAGCGGAATACAAATGTGTTGAGGTTGGAAAGCGTTTTGGTATTCCAGAAGATCTTTCTGAAGTTGCTAATAACTCGCTGGTCAGCCTTGTGTGGAATGATGCTCTTGTGGGAATTTGGACAAGGCAAGGTTCCTGTCTAGTCTGCCAGACCAACTTCTCTCAAGGTATTTTGTGTAAGTAAGGACGTACGTGAACAAGGTAGAACGCATAAGAGAATCCGTTTTGTATGGAAGTCATCTGCCGGCTCCGCTTGAGCTTGGTGACGCTGACTTCTATACGCTGCGTTCTGACTGCTACAGGCAGCCTTGCGTGTGCGTGCTTGGTGTCTTTGACGGTCTTCATGAGGGCCACCAGGGGCTTCTCGCCAGCGCAAAGAAAGACGCTGAGGCACGCAATGTGTCACTTGTTGCTGTGACGTTTCTGCCCGATCCTGTTGAAGTGCTGTTTGATGATTCTCCTCGACGTTTGCTCTCGGGAGAAGACAGGCTTCGCGCACTTGCTGCATGGGGAGTGGATGGCATTCTGGTGCATCACTTTACCCGCGAGTTTGCGGCATTGAGTGCCACACAATACGTTGAGGATCAGTTGCTTCCAAGCGTCTCGGCTGTGTCTGTTCATGTGGGTTCTGACTTTGGCCTGGGCGCACAAGGAGCTGAAGGAAGCGCGTTGCTCACCTCGCTTGGGCATAAGCATGGCTTTGAAGTTCATGCCCACGAGCTCTTTTGCTCAGGTGGACAGAAAATCTCTGCTACTCGTATTAGGAGCTTGCTTGAGCAGGGCAAAGTTGAGGAGGCAGCAAGCCTGCTCGGCCGCTGGCACTTTTTAAGCGGTGTGGTCAAGCATGGTCGTGGTCAGGGCACTGGCTTTGGTTTTCCTACGGCAAATGTTGTGCTTGACCTGCATGATTGCATTCCTCAAGACGGCGTGTATGCGTGCTATGTGGTCCATGGCGCAACAGCGTGGCCCGCTGCGGTTAATGTGGGAAAAGCTCCTTCATTTGAGTCTCAAACAGGGCCTTTGCTTGAGGCTAATCTTCTAGGCTTTAGCGGTAACTTATATGATTCAGAGGTTCAGACGGTATTTGTGAAGAGACTGAGGGAATCTAAAAAATTTGATTCGCTGGAAGACCTCAAGCAAGCCGTTCGTGGAAATATAGATTGGGTAGCCCAGAATCTGGGTACGACTTCATATAACTTGGAAAGCGGGGAGGTGGAAGATGATAACTGATGAAGATAAAGAGCGTGTAAGACAGGCAACGGACTTTGTCACGCTTGTTTCAGAGACAGTTGAGCTTAAACCTCGAGGTCAGGACTATTGGGGATGCTGTCCCTTCCACCAAGAAAAAAGTCCCTCATTCAAGATAAACCCCTCCACGGGTCTTTGGCACTGCTTTGGCGCTTGCTCCGAAGGCGGAGACGTCTTTAGTTATGTCATGAAGCGAGAAAACCTGGATTTTCCCGATGCCATTAGATATCTTGCTGATAAAGCAGGCATTACGCTTTCTGAAGAGGCTCATGTTTCTAAGGGCCCTCGCAAGAATCGCTTAATTGAGTGCCTTACAGAAGCCGAGAATTACTTCCACTCCATGCTTATGCGCGGAAGGGGAGAAGGTCCTGAAGCGGCGCGTGCATATCTTTCTGGCCGTGGATTTGGAGCAGCTGTCTGTAAGCGCTGGAAGCTGGGATATGCGCCTGGTAGGGGCGCGCTTGTGGCGCACCTGCGTAAATGTGGCTATACCACGCAAGAGATGATTGCTGCAAACCTTGCTGTTGAGCGTAACGGTCGCATCAGCGACTGGTTCTATGATCGAGTGATGTTTCCTATTCATGATGAGCAGGGAAGAACTATTGCTTTTGGCGGTCGAATTACTAAAAAGGTAGAAAACGCTCCTAAGTACCTTAATACCAGGGACACTTCTGTCTTTAATAAAGGTAAACACCTCTTTGCCTACGACGTGGCAAAAGAGACTATTGCAGCTCAGTCAAAGGCCATTATTTGCGAGGGCTACACTGACGTTATAGCCATGCACGAGGCCGGCTTTACTAACACTGTGGCAGCTCTAGGTACCGCATTCACGTCTGAGCACGTTAAACTCATCGATCGACAGCGTGCTCGCAAAATTATTTGCATGTTTGATGGTGATGCCGCAGGTCAACACGCTGCTGCTCGTGCTATTAAATTTATCGATAAAACAACCGCTGCGTTTCTTTGTGTTGTTTTGCCAAATAACCAGGACCCCATGGAGTTTCTCGCCGAATCAGGTGCAGAAAAGCTACGTCCTATCTTAGATGCAGCTCGTCCGCTTATGGACTTTGTCTTTGATGCCACAACCGCTCAGTTTGACTTATCTGTACCCGGTGGTCGAGTCAAGGCGCTTGAAGCTTTGGCGTCTCTGTTGGCCCCGCTTAAGACATCGGTGCTGCTGAGCGAGTATGCTCTTCGTGTGTCAGATCTGCTTCATATTGATGTTGAGGAAGCAAAGCGTGCAATTAAGGCCGCACCTATTCAAGACGACGCTGCAGATTCACGCACTTCAAAGATGACGCGCAAACAGCCTCAGAAGAGTGCTCACACCTCTTCGTATAATTCTTCTTACAACCCTGCTGCTAAAGCTCCAACTTATGTTGAGGGTCCTTCATACGATGATGTTCCACCGTATGATGAGGTTCCATCATATGACGATCCTTCATCGTATAGTGTTTCTGCTGATACGTATGAGCCACGAGGCTCACAGGGTCTCTCCGCAGAAGATCGCAGGCAGGTTAATTCAGAGCTTGAGCTCTTAAGTGCTATGGCAACAAACTTGTCTTTAGTGCGAGAGTATCAAGACCGTATTGCAGACTTTGTCTGGGCCGATGCTCGTCATCAAACCATGGCATGGGCCATGCTTGCTACTCCAGAGGGCGCTACGCCAGCGCAGGTTGTTGCCGCAGCTGCGGCTGTTGAGCCAAATGCGGCAGCTATTCTTTCTTCTGGTCGCGTGATATCTGAGGGCAACTCCGATACACGCCGCTCACTTGAGTTTATTGTTGACACTGTTGACTACTACTCGGTGCAGCGCAAATTGCGAGAAATTCGTTCTAATTTGCGTTCCAGTTCTTATGCAGGGGAGTCTTCTGACGGAACTCTGGCAGAAGAGCAGCTTGCCGCCGCACAAGCACTTCAGACACGAGCGTTGGAGTTAGGTAAGAGGCTTACTTCAGGGCAATAAAAATACTCATTTTATGAGGATGCTACTCATCCAATTTTTTATAAATTAAAATGAGTAGTTTGATTAGGTAGAGAAACTTTTGGGTATAAAGATTTGCGCTAATCTATCGAAAGGATATTTGTGGCTGCAAAAAAGGCAAATGAAGAGGTCAAACTCTCAGATGAGCTTACTAAAATTGTTGATGATCTGGTAAGTTCTTCAAAGTCTAACGGTAGTATCAGCGAAGACGATATTCAGGTTGCCATTCGTGACGTTGACGTTAACGATGATGAGCTTTCTGACCTGTATGATTCGCTGCGCGTTAAAGGTGTTGAGATTACTACCGCATCTGAAGCAACCGTTTCTTTCGCCATTGAAGATGACGCCGTAGAGGACGATTTTTCATCCGATGATGACTTGGATGACTCTTCTGATTTTGAAGATGAAGATGATGAAGATTTTGATGCTGTAAATGAGGCGCGCGAGGTCAAAGAGGCTCTCCGCTCTGTTTCTAAGGCAAAAGTCTCCAAGCCAAAACGTTCTTCTCGTGCTCGTGCTCGCCGTTCAGACACCACTACGGTTATGCTTACCGGCGATCCTGTCCGCATGTATCTTAAAGAGATTGGTAAGGTTGACCTGCTTACTGCATCAGAAGAGGTTCATCTTGCTATGAAGATTGAGGCAGGTACTGCAGCTTCTCAGAAGCTGGAGGATTTTGAGGACGGCCTCATCGAGCTTAACCGCGCAGAGCAGCGCCGCCTTATGCGTATTGAGTCTGTAGGACTTGATGCTAAGCAGCAGCTTATTTCGGCAAACCTTCGTCTTGTTGTCTCAATTGCAAAGCGCTATGTTGGCCGCGGTATGCTGTTCCTTGACCTTATCCAGGAAGGTAACCTGGGCCTTATTCGCGCTGTCGAGAAGTTCGATTACACCAAGGGCTTTAAGTTCTCAACATATGCTACCTGGTGGATTCGTCAGGCAATTACCCGTGCTATTGCAGACCAGGCACGTACCATTCGTATTCCTGTCCACATGGTAGAGACAATCAACAAGCTGATCCGTGTTCAGCGTCAGCTTCTGCAAGATCTTGGTAGAGATCCTACCCCAGAAGAGATTGGCGCAGAAATGGGTATGTCTCCTGATCGCGTTCGCGAAATCCAGAAGATTAGCCAGGAGCCTGTCTCTCTTGAGACGCCTATTGGTGAAGAAGAAGATTCGCAGCTTGGAGACTTTATTGAGGATTCTTCAGCTGTTGCTCCACCAGATGCAGCTTCTGATTCAATGCTTCGTGAGCAGCTTGAGCAGGTTCTTGACGGCCTTGCTGATCGTGAGCGTAAGGTTATTAAGTTCCGCTTTGGTCTTGAGGATGGCCACCCTCGCACCCTTGAAGAGGTAGGCAAGGAGTTTGGAGTTACGCGCGAGCGTATTCGCCAGATTGAGTCCAAGACCTTGGCAAAGCTTCGTCATCCTTCTAGGTCCGGCCGTCTTAAGGACTATATGGAGGAGTAGCTTCTTGGTTTAGGTATGCAAGAGATTGTGCAAGAAGAATTTGAATAAATTTTTTCTAAAAAATGCTTGCATGGTTTGGAATGTCTCTCTATACTTAAACACCGCTGAGAAGCACACATATTCCCCGATGGCGCAGCGGTAGCGCAGCTGACTGTTAATCAGCGTGTCGCAGGTTCAAATCCTGCTCGGGGAGCCAGAATTTTCAAGACCAGGCAATGCCTGGTCTTTTTTTGTAAGAAAAGCTGTCCTGCTTTTCTCGCATTGCCAGCAGATTTTTATTCACAGATTTGAAGCGGACGATTTTCTCGATAACTTGGCCATTTGACCGCTTTTTCTTTATTTATCCTCAAAAACTTCAAAATTGATACCGTAAAAGGTACAAAACATAACGCTTACGGTATTTCTACAACCGTTGAGCGACATCTCACAAAGAGCTGTGATGAGATTTGTTAACGTACTCATTAAGGTCAGTGTTATGCAAAAGGCATAACAAATGAGAAAGGTCACTACTATGGATGTGTCTCGTCGCAGTTTTCTAAAGTTCTGTGGTCTAGGCGTTCTTAGCGTTGGTGGATCTAGCGTTCTTGCAGCTTGCGCTCCTAGCGAGAAAAAAGAGGAAGGCGCTAAAGATGCAAAGGTAGAGAACAAGGATAAGCCTGTTGTCTTCTTCAACCGTCAGCCTTCTAACAGCTCAACCGGTGAGCTTGATACAAACACTCTTAACTTCAACAAAGACACCTATTACGTTGGCTTTGATGCAGTTCAGGGTGCAGAGCTCCAGGGTCAGATGGTTCTTGATTACATCAAGGCTCACGCAGCTGAGCTTGATCGTAACAAGGATGGCATCATTGGTTACGTTCTTGCAATTGGTGACATTGGTCACAACGACTCTATCGCTCGTACTCGTGGTGTCCGTAAGGCACTTGGTACTGGCATCGAGAAGGACGGCAAGATTATTTCTGATCCAGTAGGCACCAACACTGACGGCTCCGCTTCTGTTGTTCAGGACGGCAAGCTTGAGGTCGGCGGCAAGTCCTACACCATCCGTGAGCTTGCTTCACAGGAGATGAAGAACACCGCTGGTGCAACATGGGATGCTGCAACCGCTGGTAACGCAATTGCTGCTTGGTCTTCTTCCTTCGGCGATCAGATTGATGTTGTTGTTTCCAACAACGATGGTATGGGCATGTCCATCTTCAACGCATGGTCAAAGGCTCAGAAGGTCCCAACCTTTGGTTACGACGCTAACTCTGACGCTGTTGCAGCTATTGCTGACGGCTATGCAGGCACCATTTCCCAGCACCCAGATGTTCAGGCTTACCTGACTCTCCGTCTGCTCCGCAATGCTCTTGACGGCGCTGATATCAACACCGGCATTGAGTCCGCAGACGACGCTGGCAACAAGATTGACTCCAAGGACTACAAGTATGTTGCAGAGCAGCGTTCTTACTACGCACTCAACCTTGCAGTTACCGCTGATAACTACAAGGACAACCTTGACGCAACCACTACTTACAAGGATGCTTCCGCTCAGCTGAGCGCAGACAAGCACCCAGAGAAGAAGGTTTGGCTCAACACCTACAACTCTGGCGACAACTTCCTTGGTTCAACCTATGTACCACTGCTCAAGAAGTATGCTCCACTGCTCAACCTCAACGTTGAGTTCATCGCAGGCGATGGCCAGACTGAGTCCAACATTACCAACCGTCTTGGCAACCCTGACGAGTACGATGCATTTGCATTCAACATGGTTAAGACCGACAACGGTTCTTCCTATACCCAGCTGCTTAAGTAATTAAGTAGTCGATAGCACGAAACAATACCGGAGGGGAGACACCTGCTCTCCTCCGGTGTTCTCGCGAATAAGCGCAATAACTTAGCGAGATAAGGGGTGATTACATGGCAGATACAGAAAACGATATCGTTCTAACAATTGATGGAATGAGCAAGTCCTTTGGACGTAACCGCGTTCTGGATCACATTTCAATGAACGTACGCCGTGGAACCGTTATGGGTCTTATGGGAGAGAACGGCGCAGGCAAATCTACCATGATGAAGTGCCTGTTTGGTACGTATCAAAAAGATGAAGGCAAGATATTTCTTGACGGCAAAGAGGTTAGTTTCTCTGGACCAAAAGACGCACTTGAGAATGGCGTCGCAATGGTTCACCAGGAGCTTAACCAGTGCCTTGATAGAAATGTTGTAGATAACTTGTTCCTTGGTCGCTATCCTGTTAATGCAATGGGTGTTGTCGACGAGGGACGCATGAAAAAAGAGGCTAACGAGCTCTTCAGGCGTCTTGGTATGACCGTAGACCTGACACAGCCTATGAAGAACATGTCAGTATCTCAGCGTCAAATGTGCGAGATTGCAAAGGCAATTTCTTACAACGCTAAGATTATTGTTCTTGATGAGCCTACTTCTTCACTTATGACCCAAGAGGTCGAGAAACTCTTTGAGATGATTCACATGCTCAAAGAGCAGGGAATTTCTTTGGTCTACATCTCTCACAAGATGGATGAGATCTTTGAGATTTGCGATGACATTTCAGTTCTTCGTGACGGTAAGCTTGTTATGACCAAGCGCTCAAATGAGACCAACATGAATGAGCTCATCTCGGCAATGGTCGGCCGCTCACTTGAGAATCGCTTCCCAGACGTTACTAACACACCTGGTAAGACATATCTTTCTATTCAGCACCTTTCAACTAAATACGAGCCATACCTTCAAGACGTCACCTTTGATGTAAAGAAGGGTGAGATCTTTGGTCTGTATGGTCTTGTCGGTGCTGGTAGAACAGAGCTTCTGGAAACAATCTTTGGTGTAAGAACCAGAGCTGCAGGTCGTGTCTACGTCAACGAGCATCTTATGAACTTCTCGACAGCTGCAGAGGCAATGGATCATGGTTTTGCCATGATTACCGAGGAGCGCAAGGCAAACGGCTTGTTCCTTAAGGGTGACCTGACGTTTAACACAACCATTGCAAACTTGAACCAGTACAAGGCTGGTCCAATTCTTTCTGATCCTAAGATGACTAAGGCTACCGTCAACGAGCTCAAGGTTATGAACACCAAGGCTCAGGGTCCATCAGATTTGATTTCAAGCCTTTCTGGCGGCAACCAGCAGAAGGTCATTTTTGGTAAATGGCTCGAGCGCTATCCACAGGTTTTCCTGATGGACGAGCCTACTCGTGGTATTGATGTTGGTGCTAAATATGAGATCTACCAGCTCATTATTGATATGGCTAAGAGCGGTACCACTATTATCGTAGTCTCTTCGGAAATGCCAGAGATTTTGGGAATTACCAACCGTATTGGCGTTATGTCCAACGGTAGGCTCTCGGGCATCGTAAATACCAACGAGACAAATCAAGAAGAACTCCTGCGCCTCAGCGCAAAGTACCTGTAGGAGAGGATGATACAAATGCCAAAAACAGGTGGATCTGTTCTGACGGCCGAGCAGGAAAAAGAGCTGCTAAAGCCTATTGATCAGAAGATTGGTTCCATTCAGGCTCAAATTGATGAGCTTCGCGCAAATGGTACCAACAAAGTAATTTCAACACTGAGCGCTATTGAGTCAACAAAGCGCGATAAGTCTATCTCTGCTGAAGAGCGCAACACGCTAATTGAGGGCTACAAGGCTGAGCTGGAGCTTGCAAAGAAGGTTGAGTCCGAGAACAGTGCTCAGGTCTCCAAGCTTATTGCAGAGGCCGAGGCGTATCTCAAGGAGCACTACAAGAGCGAGTATCTTGAGCCAGTTAAGGCAAGCTGTGCCGTAGAGAAGGAGCAGGCTAAGCAGAATTACGCTGCTGCTCTTGAGCGCCTCAAGAAGGAGCACGAAGAGGCTGTCAGCAAGACTTCTGATGCTCAGGAAATCAAGGATGAGAAGTACGTTTATAAGAACCGTCAGTTCGACGCTAAGGTCAACTATCAGAAGGATCTTCAGCGCATCAAAGATCGCGCTCACAATGCGTTTAGTCATGAGTATCACCTCATCGACCTTCTCAGGATGTCTAAGTTCACTCCACTGGAGTCTCAGGCTCAGAAGTGGGAGAACTACAAGTACACCTTTAACACCCGTTCATTCTTGCTTCAGAACGGTCTGTACATTGTTATTCTCCTGGTATTTATTGCCCTTTGTATCATTACCCCAGCAGTCAAGGGCACTCAGCTTCTGAC
>JABZHK010000209.1:0-1693 GCA_015258885.1 Atopobium sp. | reverse complement strand
CACAAGGTAGACACCAAGGGTGCTGAGGCTGCAAACGCTCAGATGAAGGAAATCCTCGCGGCAGAAGCTATACGCCTTAAAGAGCAAAAAGAGGGCACCCTCAAGCCCAAAGGCCGCGTTGGTGTAGCATTTCTAGTTTCATTCTTCACGGTTTTTACCATCTTGGTTGTCGCTCCACTTGAGCTGGTGGCCAACAACGCAAAGGATTTATCGTTTAGCCTTAATGACGTAGCAGGTCCTGTATTTTAGCTGGTCTTTTGCTAACGCTTGTTTCTACTGCAGTGCTTTCATTACTTCGCAAACGCGTCTTTAACGTTGCAGTTGCATTCGTAGGAGCCATCGGCGTGGCATCGTACGTTCAGGCAGTATTCTTGAACGGTGGTATGCCACTTGCAGATGGTCATGAGGTTATTTGGTCCAACTTTACAACCCAAATGATTGTCTCTGGCCTCATCTGGCTAGCAATCATTGCAGCTGCAGTGACCTTCTCGCTCCTTAAAGCAAGGCAGCTTAGAACGGGTCTTTTGGTAACCGCAACAGCTCTTATCATTGTCCAGGCAGTGGGCGTTGCAAGTTTATGGGGACCAGCTGTAGCTGCTTTTACCGACGTAAACACAAGAGAATCTCAGCAAATCTATGCCACAAGAGATGGACTCTTTAACGTCTCTTCCAAAAAGAACGTTGTGGTCTTTGTTTTGGATACCACTGATACAGCCTTTGTACAGCAAATCTATAACGAGTATCCCGAGACATTCGCCCATATGACAGGCTTTACCTGGTACAGGAACTCTGTTGGATCAATGATTCCTACACGATACGGAATTCCTTCTCTTGTCTTTGAAAATCGCCTACAACCCGGTCAATCATTTGGAGACTTTGTTAATGGTTGGGCGGACAACAGCCATTATCTAGATGACATCAATAAACTTGGTTACTCCGTTGGCTTGTATACCGATAACTTCAACTCAATTTATACCGACTACATGCACAACCGCACTATCAACTATCACGAGCTTCGTGGTCGCGGTTCAGAAAACCAGCTTAATGTTCTTAGCGCACTTCGCATCCTCTACAAGACAGCGTTCTGTAGAGATATGCCTTGGGTGTTTAAGCCTCGATTCTGGTATTACACCGAGGACCTCAACATGCGTATGATGAGAAAATTTACGTACGACGAGGTTGATATGTCTTCTCAGCGCTATAACGAAGATGACCTTAAGTATTATCAGGAACTCCAGCACTATGGTCTGTCTATTCATGATGAAAACGATACAGGAAGCTTCCGCTTTATCCATCTTATGGGATCCCATGGTCCTTTCATCCTAAATAGAAACCTTGAGCGCCCCAAAGATCCAAGCGAAGAGAATGAAATTGAACAGACGAGAGGTGCTTGGAAAATCGTAGATGCTTATATTGCAGAGCTTAAGCGTCTTGGCCTCTACGAAAACACCTCTATTATTGTGACTGCTGACCATGGTCGCTGGTATCTGACACCAAACGATATTACAGAGACATCTGCTCCAGCAATCTTCTATAAACCTGCTGGTCAAAGCGCAGAAGAAGCCGAACAACCAATGCAGATTTCAGATGCTCCTGTCTGGCACTACGATATCTTGGCTCAAACGCTCAAAGATATGGGCGCAGATTCTCAGATGCTCTCTAACTACACCACTCCTCTTGATGAGTCTTATGA
>JABZHK010000208.1:0-1724 GCA_015258885.1 Atopobium sp. | reverse complement strand
GGCCAGCTTGCTACGGCTCCCACAGAGCCTTTGTATAAAGAATTTGGTGTTGATGCAGAAATTCTTATTGATCATGCGTGGGGTATTGAGCCAACAACCATTGCAGATATTAAGGCCTACAAGTCTCAAAGTCATTCTGTCTCAACGGCGCAGGTCTTTGATCACAATAGAGATACAGAGGGCGCGCGTCTTATCTTTAAAGAGATGGTTGAGGCGCTGTCCTTAGAGCTTGTAACGCAAAAGCTGGTTTGCTCTTCTATTGGCATCTATATTGGCTACTCGGCAACAGAGAGCCAGATGGAAGAGCTGAGGCAGACGGGGGATTATAGGAGCTGGAGAAGACATATTCCCTCCAGCAGTGGCACTAGGAAGCTCTCTTATCCTACTAACTCTAGAGATGAGCTTATGGCAGAGGTTTTGTCTTTCTTTGACGAGCGCGTAATACCTTCAGAAAGTGTGCACCGCGTGGGTCTTACCTTCGGAAACACTCAAGAAGAAACGGGCTCAGGTATTCAGACTTCTCTTTTCCAGGACAACACTGTTTTAGAAAGAGAACGCCAGCGTCAAGATACTATCAATGCCATAAAGAAAAAGTTTGGTAAGAATTCTTTGCTCAAAGCTATGGACTTGCTCCCCGAAGCAACTGCACGACAGAGAAACGCTCAGATTGGAGGACATCGTAGTGGAGAAGAAACCAATGAGGCCTAAACAGGGTTTCTCGCCAGCAGAAGCTAGCGTAAAAGAGGATGCGTTTGCAGCGCAGATGCACTACGGACACCCTCGCATGTCGCGAGCAAACAGGGCAAAAATATTTATGCCTTTTGATGCTCTGAAAGGTTTACGAGAAGCCTTGGCAGAAAGAGAACAAGAAGCTCAAGACCATATAAAAGACTTTCATGACTTACCACACTGGTCATAGGTTTATACGATAAAATAGACAGGTCGTATAAAGAAATCGAGGAGGTTTCATGAACCCCAAAGCAAAGATTGCCATTCCAGCAATTGTGGCTCTCATTTTTATCGTCATTGATTTTGTTGCACCAGTTCAGTATCTCAGCTATTTCCACACGGTATTTAACTTTGCAACTCGTCAGACAAACCCTATTTCTCTGATTCTTGCACGTATTACCTACATTATTTTCCTATGCTATCTTTTTGCTGCGGTTTCAGGTCTTTTGAGGGGCTTCCGTCCTCGTCTTAGGTGGGGTCTTTCCATTCTCTCTGTAGTTGGTTTAACTTCCGCACTTACCGAGCTCTCTGTGATGATTTCTATCAGCCAGGCGGTAAACTTCACCACCCTTATTCTTAACATCATGATTGTGGGCTTCTTGTTCCTCACGGCTCTTCTTGCACTTCTCATTTGGGTTCGTGCTAAGAAAGAGTTTGACCAGAGTCAGGCTGATCTTGAGGAGGAAGAGGTTGTTGTTTCTCCAATGCCTCTTGCTACCGAGGGCGCAGAGGTTGCTCCTGTAGTTCCTGTAACTGCAGAGGCTGCAGCAGCACCTGAGGTACCAGCAGCTCCAGCAGTACCTGAGGCTCCTGCAGCTCCTGCAGCTCCAGAAGCTCCTGCAGCACCTGAGGCTCCACAGGAGTAGTTGCTCACCCACTCTCTTCTTGTTTGGAGGAATTCTTACTTATAGGAGAACCGTATGTCTTTTGTTGAATTTAAAGAGGTAACAAAGACGTATACCATGGGCTCCGTCAAGGTAAACGCTGTCCATGAC
>JABZHK010000207.1:0-1732 GCA_015258885.1 Atopobium sp. | reverse complement strand
CCCTAAGGGTGTTGGTAATTGCATGGCTAAAGGAAGGCATGGCCAAGACGCGAGTAAAGACATCAAAGGTAACTCCGTTATCGGAGACTACAGAGTCAACCATAAGAATGGCAAGAGGATACAGAATAAAAAGGGTTAAGAAGGCGATAAGAACGACAATGGTCGTTATCAAAATTGGATCGCCAAGGAGCTTTTTTCGCTCAAGTCGAGCGCTCTGGGATTTTGCCATGCTGGTCCTAACTCTGAAACACTAAACCTATACGCAAAGCTCTATGTGGAACTGGGTAGGCAGATCTCTGCCTACCCAGTATAATCTGCCACTCAGATCTTGAGCAACAGCATTGTTTAGTTGCTTATCCGCGTGGTGTTTACTCGGTCTTAAAGCGGCTGTCTCCGCCACCAAGTGCCTGCATAACGTCCTTGACATACTGCTCGGTGTTTTTCTTAGCGTCTTCGAAGTTGTAGTCCATAACGTTATTTGGATCAAGACCGTACTCAGTTGCAATCTCAGGCTGCTTTGCGTCGTCAATTACCAGGAACTGGTAAGAGCCGTTCTTCTGAGCAAGATCGACGCAAGCTGGAGACAATGCATACTCAATCCAGAGCTTAGCTGCGTTTGGATGTGCAGCGCCCTTGAAGATTGCGGTTGCACCAACCTCGTATGATGCGCCAGAGCTTGGAATTTGAAGACCAACATTCTCATGCTCTTGGTCAACAATCTGATAAATACCATCGTGGAGCATACCAATTCCGATGGTGCACTCACCGGCTCCAATAGCCTTGGAAGGACCAGAGCCACTCTTGGTGTACTGAGCAATGTTCTTATCAAGGTCAACAAGATACTGAATACCCTGATCATGACCATATTTCTGAATAACAGTGTTGATAATCAACTTTGCGGTACCAGCAGTATTGTAGTTGGAAGACCAAATAAGACCCTTATATTTAGGATCAATAAGGTCCTTATAGTCCTGAGGCACGTCAAGCTTAAGACGCTGTAGCTCTTCCTTATCGTACAGAATTCCCAAAATACCCTTATAAATTCCGTACCAGTCTTTATTGGTACTCTTGAACTTATCGGAAATGAGGTGAGATGCATTCTTTGGTTCGTACTGCTCAAGAAGACCCTTTGAGGAGGTGACATTGTAAGGATCGGTTGTGCCACCAAACCAAACGTCTGCTGATGGATGGCCGTTCTCTTCCTCAATCTTTGCAGCAACCTCGCCAGTTGACAGGCGCTGTGCCTGAACATCAATACCATACAGACTCTTGAAGTTGGCGCAAACTGCGTTTAGATATTCCTCTTCGCAGGAGCCGTAAACAATAAGCTTACCTTCTTCTTTTGCAGCCTTTACTAGCTCTTCTGGAGCACCAACAGTGTCTGTAGAGTTGGTGTCAGATTCTTTCTTCTCACCAGCGTCTGAATCGGACTTTTTGCAGGCAGTGATACCCAGGCCTGCTACAACTGCGCTGACTCCAAAAAAGTTACGACGCGTAAGGTTTGACATAAGAACTCTTTTCTCTCCTTGTGGTTTTCCACAGTGCCAATGAAAAGAACATACTCTTGTGTAAATCCTACTCATGTTTGTTGTAAAAACATGTAACTATTCGATAAGTGGGTAAAAATAACGGTCATCGGTATGTTTTATGGCGCAACCGCGTCTTTTGCGTCTTTCATGAGTGCTATTTTGAAAAATAACTAGCAAAAAGGCCAGGGAGAAAATCCCTGGCC
>JABZHK010000206.1:0-1740 GCA_015258885.1 Atopobium sp. | reverse complement strand
CTTGTAGATGTCAATGCTGACGGCGTAATCGGGCAGGTCAGCGTCATATACACGGTAGCACGAGACGTCGTTTTTACGTGCCCACTTAGCGCGCAGCTTAGCTACTTTTGTGAGACGGGCGGCAAATTGATCAGACGCAGGAACCAAGACACTTACCGGCTGATTGTTGACCATAACGGTGGGGCCTGCAGGAACTGAGGAGGGCTCGGAGTTGTTTGCAGGCGCATCAGCGGTTTTAGCTGCGCCGTCAATGGAATCCTCTGCATTTGCAGCAGGGTAGGAGCGCATAGTGGCAATGGAGTTGCCCACGTAGACGGAAAGTGTCTGCGAAGGTGTTGCTCTAAGTACCGTATCGGTATTTGTATCGCTGGTAAGAAGCGTACTTGCCTGACCAGCAAAAAGTCCAAGCGTAGCGTAAGCAGAGCCTTGAAGTGTAGGCTCTTCCTTGGTCCATGAGAGGTCGGCAACAACGCCCGTGAAGTGCTCTGCGTGCTTGAGGAGCTCAGATGCTGGCAAGAACTGCACGTCTGCTTTGAGGCCGCCTGCACGAAGCGTATAGAGCACGGCCTCCTTAGCCTTTGGGCGAGGATCTGCTGCATAGAGCGTGATTTGGCGCTCCTGGCCCTTCTCGGCACGTTCATCTGCCTCGGCAAGCAAATCCTGCCAGGCATCGTCGTCGTGGCCGGCCCAGCCCGTCATGCCCCAGCGAGCGCGCAGAATGCCCGGCGCCACGTCCAACGCCATGCCCGCAGCCTCCTGTGCAAGCGCGCCTGCTCCCGGGAACAGCAGCGCCGGCAGCGGCGCGTCTGGCGAGAAGAGCGATGCACTCGCAGCAGTTTGCGCCTGCAGGTACAGAAGGGCAGCAGCGTAGTCTAGCCTGAGCGGCGCAAACTCACGTGCCGGCCCTCGACCGCCAGTCAGACTGCGCTTAAAGAGCGCCTCACCAGCAAGGTCAATGCCAACCGTGGCACGGTTGCGTGAGACGCGCACGACAATAGTCACGTCAGGTGCAAGCGTGTTGACCATGGGACGGCTTCCGCGCTTTGCTGCAAGTCGGTCTACAATAGCGTCTTTTGTTCTGACAGCAATAAAGTTGGTGTTTCTGAGCTGGTCATTTGTGCCGTGAGCGCTGACTGCAATGGTGGCATGCGGACCAATATGGTCTTCCCAAGCAATGTGGGAGAGGTCTTCGTAGAGAGCGTCTGAAGTTGCAGCGCCAACGCGATCAAGCACCAAAATGACGCGAGACGTGAGGCGAGACCATAAACAGACGCGGTAAGCATCGGCAAGTGAGCCGTAAAACGCAACCTGTCCGCCAAGAGGGCGCACCTTTTTGATGCGCAGGCCGTCTAGCTCCTGTGCAAGAAGCTTCTCAAAGCCTTTTGGACACGTTGCAAAGAACTCAAGTTCTTGAGACATCGGGACACCTTTCGCCCGTAGGAATGGAATACGTACTGATGTAACATTTTCCCATGTTTTTCTCGTCAAATGGTTGGGGAGAGGAAAATACATCAAGAACCCGTGGGTGCTCGGTCGTGCGTGTTTTCCGGAGCCCCCGCGGCTGCGCGTGTTCCCCCTCATCCGTGCGTGACTTCGAGCAGTGCGTCTGCATCCCGCACTACCCTCCACTCACCGAAGAGCGGGTAAGTTCATACATAATGTCCCAAATCATCTGTTATTTTTCGCTTAAAATATGCGTAGTACTTTTTACTAAGATATACAGAGAGCTGTTTGAGGTTT
>JABZHK010000205.1:0-1740 GCA_015258885.1 Atopobium sp. | reverse complement strand
TTACGCCGGTCAATGGATAGAACAGGATAGCTGCTGCGGAAGTGATTGCACCAGTTACCAGGCCTGCTGCAAGAGCACCCTTCCATCCACCAGCCTTGTTACCAAAGACGCCCATGACATTACCGTCAAAGTACATAATGATTGGGCTTGGGAAGACAATAACTGGAGCATGAAGAACAATAGTCAAAATGCAGACAAGAATTGCACCAATTGAAGATCCAAGGAAGCCAAACATTCCGCCCATTGGAGAGAATGGATAGAACGTCGGAGCGTCCAGTGCTGGTACAGCACCAGGAAGGAACTTGTCAGAAATACCCTTAAATGCTGGAACAATAGAACCAACAAACATACGGACACCCTGAAGCAGGATGACAATACCTGCAGAGAAAGTCCAAGCACGAATAACCAGCCACAAAATCCAGTTAGTAGCCTCAGGACCAGTACCAGATAGAGCCTCGATACCTTCCTGACCAACTGCAAGTCCCATTCCAACAAAGATGATTGGCATCAGGAAGAACAGAACTACAGTGTTGTCCCTAAACATAGATGCCCACTCAGGAAGCTTCAGCTTATCTGCATCTTCATCTGGGTTGGAGGAACCAACAAACTTACCAACAAAGTGAGCAACAACAGAGCCTACCTGATCCATAAAGCCAAGGGTAATTGCATCCTGTGTCCACTCTTTTGCAAGCTTTCTGGTAATTGCAGGAGAAAGCGCATAGTAAAGTGCATTGAGAATAGAGCCAACTGCAATAATCACAACGCTATCATCGGTGTTCAGAATTCCTGGAAGCGTAATAGCCATGAAGCATGCGTGGAAAAGTGCAAGATGAGCTGTCAGATACACATTCTTAAAGTTTTTGTTAGGAACCAACTTAACAATTACCAGGTGAAGCAAGAATGCAAACAGGAAGATTAGTACGGAATTCCTGCTGAAGCCCTCCATGGAGAGAACCATTGCACCGGCCGCATCATTAATAGGAAGAGTGCCTGCAACTCCAAGGCTGTTATTTAATGCAGTAACTACCTCAGATAGAGAGCTGAAGATAATTCCTGCGCCAGAGGAGAGAACAAGAAGGCCAATGACCGTCTTAACAACGCCATCGATTACCTGTGGCAGCTTTTTACGTTGAAGTAAAAGTCCTACAAGAGCAAGCAAACCCATGAAGATGGTTTGATTTGTAAAAAGCTGAAATACAAAAACGTTCAAGATGTCCATACTATGCCTCCCCATTAATAACTTTAGATACGTTTAGTGCATCTTCTTCTGTTCTTGCAGAACGAAGCAAATCAAAATTCGCCTCGCTATTGAAGAAAATTACAATCTTCTGAAGAAGTTCAATATGAGACTCGTCGTCTTTTGCTGCCAAAATAACAACGATATCCACAGGATCATTGTGCTTGCTGCCAAACTCGATTGGCTGTGCAAGTGTTGCAATTGAAATTGCTGTCTGGTGAACTGCATCACTAGGACGAGAATGACCAAGTGCAAAACCAGGAGCAAGAACAATATAAGGCCCCAACTCATGAATTGCTGCAATCATCTCTTCGATGTAAACAGGAGTGATTGCATCGCGCTTTACCAAAGGAACTGCAGCTACTTTAAGAGCATCTTCCCAGTCTTTTGCCTCAACACGAAACTGAAGGTCTTCTGGATGAATCTGCAGATGAGAAATACCTTCACTCATACTAGGCTTCCTCTGCTACATATGCATGGCCGCCAAAGCCATTGCGTAGAGC
>JABZHK010000204.1:0-1740 GCA_015258885.1 Atopobium sp. | reverse complement strand
GTATAGAAGCTTCCGAACTTATCGAAGCTTTGCGTACGTATCGATAGTTTTAGTTCAATTTTTTAATGCAAGAACCCTGTGAAAGACGTGCTTCTTAAAAGAGGTACCTCTTTTTCTGTTTGCCACGTCAACATCAAAAGATAAAAGAAAACAGCTCAGAGATTTCTCTCTGAGCCGATTCAAGTCGTGGTGGCGGGGAAGGGAATCGAACCCCTGACACGGGGATTTTCAGTCCCCTGCTCTACCAACTGAGCTACCCAGCCATTGGTGCTTCGAAAAGCTTATTTACTATAACAGACTCAAGCGCTTCGTCAAGCGGGCAATTTATACAATCCAGAAATTTTTTCCGCCAGTGAGGTCAAATTCAACGGTCATGCCTTTTATTGCAAAAAATGCTTCAACTTGCTCCTTTGTTTTCTCAAGCTCTTGACCGTCGATTTTCTCGCGCTCATCGGTTTTCTCGCCAGAGGGGAGCTCTATCCAAAGAGACTGCTTGCCGCATGCATCGCGCAGGTGGACTTTGCTTCGAAGACCCTGTTGTTCAAGCCTTCTATTAAGATGAATGAGGTCAAAAAAGTTGACGATTTTTGGCATGCTAACTCGTTTCTCTAAACGCTCGCTCTTAAGCATACACGTTTGCAAATTGGTACAATAGATTGTCTAGCTTGAACTAGGTCAGCGGTCGTTGCTGCCTCCACTGAATAAACTATTCGAGGGGAAATTATGGCCTTTACGAGAAAAGAATTCTTGTCCCTTTCTGCTTTGGGAGCTGCGGGTACCTTGGCCGCATGTACTCCGCAAGCAAGGACATCTGATGATACGAATCAGCCTGCTTCTAATGTGGACCTTGAAGAGTTCAAGTCACTCAAGTTGGACATGACCCAGTGGAGCTATGACGAGGATAACGACTGCTACTATCAGCTGGGCATTCAGTACTGCACTAAGCCCGCAAGCAAGTCGGTAAACACTCTCTCGGTTTTTGTTCCTGGAAAGTATCTCTCGGGAAAGAAGAATGGCTCTACGTACGAGTGCGAAGTGAGCGAGAAGGCTGTTGTAGGCAGCTTCACCGCAAGTACCGCGCCAATCGTCATGCCTATTAACACAGCAACGCTCACCCCTCAGAGCGCTCCTACAAGTTACTCATACGAAGGCCTTGCACCGTACCTTGAGGCTGGTTGTGTGTACGTATACGCAGGTTTCCGCGGCAGAAGTGCGGGCTACGATTCAACCACAGGCTCGGACGAGCTTTATGCGGGTGGATCACCTTGGCCGGCAGTAGACCTCAAGGCTGCTATCAGGTACTTGCGCTACAACCATGAGCAGCTCCCATGCAATACATCAAAGATTTTTGTGTTTGGCTTTGCGGCCGGCGGCGGTCTCAGCGCAGTGCTAGGCACCTCGGGAGACTCTCCACTGTACACGCCATACCTTAAGGCGGTTGGCGCTGCTACACATAGCGAGAAGGGCGAGCAGCTGTCAGACTCTATTTACGGCAGCGCTTCATGGTGTCCTGCAACTTCATACGACCTTGCAGACGCAGCGTATGAATGGTCCGCTGGTCAGTATGCAGATGCTGTAGATTCTCGTGCTGAGGGTGTATGGACCCAACCTCTCTCGCAAGATCTTGCTGGCGCATATGCTTCATTTGTCAACAACATGGATCTTCTCGACAGCAATGATAGCAAGGTCAGTCTTGATGAGACTAACTCTGGCGTCTATACCGCTGGATCATATGCAGAC
>JABZHK010000203.1:0-1747 GCA_015258885.1 Atopobium sp. | reverse complement strand
GCCTATTAATATTCCAGATGGTTTACCAGCTAAGAAGACGCTGCAAGAAGAGCGTATTTTTGCGCTTGAGGAAGAAGTTGCAGAACACCAGGAGATTCGCCCGCTGCGCCTGGCAATTTTGAATTTAATGCCTAAGAAAATTCAGACCGAGACACAGATTCTCCGCTTGATTTCAAAGTCTCCTATACAGGTTACGTGTGACTTTATGCGTATCTCTTCGCATGAATCTAAAAACACCGCTGCGGACCATCTGGTTACGTTTTATTCAACTTTTGATGACTTCAAAGATAAAAACTATGACGGTTTGATTGTTACTGGCGCTCCTATTGAGGACCTTAAATACGAGGATGTTGACTACTGGGATGAGTTTTGTCGCATTGTTGATTGGTCTCAGGAGCATGTCTTTTCTACCATGTACCTGTGTTGGGGCGCACTAGCTGGCCTGTATTACTTGCACGACATTCCCAAGAAACTGCTGGGCGCTAAGCTCTTTGGTATTTTTCCGCAGCGTTTATGCGATGAGTATTGCTTCCTCACCAATGGATTTGATGAGGTACATTACATGCCGCATTCTCGCCATGCTGCTATTGAGACATCAGCGCTGGTAGACCATCCTGAGCTTGCGGTGCTCTCTGAGGGATTTACCAGCGGACCTGCACTTCTCGCCACCAGAGATTTCCACGAGATTTTTGTAACCGGTCATTTTGAATATGATCGCGATACGCTTGCAGAGGAGTATTGGCGCGACTTTCACAAGGGCCTGCCTATTCGTCTGCCAGAGAACTACTTCCCTGATAACGATCCAGAAAAGCAGCCGCTGTTTACCTGGCGCGCGCACGCCAACTTGCTGTATCGCAACTGGATTAACTGGGTGTATCAGATGACGCCGTACAACACAGACGAGATACCTGCGGCTATTGCAGATCTTCGTCAGCGTGTTTCCGAGGCTGATCCTGACGCAAGGATGACTGGTAGGTTCTAAGCTGGCGTTTACACGGTGACCGAATTGCCAGCGCTTGTAACTGGCTGGACTCCATCAATACAATAAAATAATTGATTGATACACGCGTATGAAGATACGTGTAGAAACACGTATAGAGAGGATACGTTGATGAAGGTTGTAATTGCTTCAGATATTCACGGCGCTGCCGACTATTGCGAGAAGCTCATGCAGGTCATTGAGGAGGAGCAGCCAAAGTATGTTTTGCTTCTTGGAGATCTGCTCTATCACGGCCCTCGCAACGATCTTCCTGCAGACTATGCTCCAAAGCGCGTCATTGAGATGCTGAATAGCATTTCCGATAAGGTTATTGCGGTCCGCGGAAATTGCGAGGCAGAGGTAGACCAGATGGTTCTAGATTTCCCTTGCATGGCTGATTACAACATCTTGTTTGATAAGGACCCAAAGACAGGCAAGCAGTTCATTATCTTCTTTACTCACGGTCACGTCTTTGGCCCTGGCATTCACAACAGCGTTGATAAGTGGCCTCAGACACCAAGTATGGATGCGTTTGTGTACGGCCACACTCACAGAAAAGTGAACATGCAGAGCGCTGACCACCCAGAGGTCACCGTGTTTAATCCAGGTTCTGTGGGCATTCCAAAGGACGGCACTCACAGCTGCGGAATCTACGAGGACGGCGAGTTCAGGCACGTAATCCTTGGAGAGTAAGTCTGTGCTATTCACACGTAAACAAAAGGCGAGAAGATCGATTGGTCTTCTCGCCTTATTTTGTGTCGTTATACC
>JABZHK010000202.1:0-1751 GCA_015258885.1 Atopobium sp. | reverse complement strand
ACATTGCCATGAACGGTATGGCAGCGTCGGACAAGATCTTTGACCTGCTTGATATGCCTGTTCGAGAGCAGGGTACCAAGACCGTTCCAGAGTCCAGCGATTTGACGCTGCGCAATGTCTCCTTCTCTTACGACGGTGAGAAACCCGTCTTGGTGAATGTTTCTTTTGGAATGCGCGCTAACTCTTTGAATGCCCTGGTAGGAGAGTCAGGCTGCGGAAAATCAACAATTGCAGCACTTCTGACCGGAAAACTCCGCTCGTATTCTGGCGATGTTCTGTTTGGAAATACCAGTTTGTCAGATATTTCTGACCAGAATTTGCTTCAAAACGTTACGTATATTGGTCATCAAGCACATCTCTTTATGGGAAGCGTTCGCTCTAACCTTGCCATGGGTAATCCAGAGGCAACTGAAGAACAGCTCTGGCACGCCCTTGAACAGGTCAATCTTGCTGAGTTCGTAAAGTCTTTGGGTGGACTTGACGCGCCAGTTGCCGAGAAGGGCTCCAACTTGTCTGGTGGTCAGCGTCAGAGATTAGCACTGGCCAGAGCCCTGCTTCACAATAGCCAGATGTACATCTTTGATGAAGCTACTTCAAATATTGATGTTGAGAGTGAAGACGTTATTATGCAGCAGGTTCACCAGCTTGCTCAGACAAAGATGGTGCTGGTAATTTCTCACCGCTTAGTAAACGTTAAAAATGCTGATCAGATTGTTGTGATGCAACATGGCCGTGTTGTTGGAAGTGGCACTCATCAAAAGTTGCTTGCAACAAATGACGAGTATAAGCGAATGACGCAGGCCCAGACCGAGCTTGAGAATTATGTGAAAGGAGTTGAGGCGTAATGAAAACAGAAGTTAAGAACAGCGCCACAACTGCACGTACTTCTCGCCGTAGTGCGCTCACCATTATGTTGAGGCTGGTGGGGCTGGTTCGTCCGCTGGCTGGCTTTATGATACTTGCAATTTTGATGGGTGTTTTGGGTAACCTTGCCGCCACGTTCATCAGCATTTTTGGAGCATATGCGCTGCTCAGCGCTATGGGCTTTGCTTCATCTTCTCCTATGGCGTTGTTTTTTGGTGGCATGCTTTTGTTTGCCCTGGCCCGCGGTCTGCTGCGCTATGCCGAGCAGGAATGCAACCACTTTATTGCCTTTAAACTACTTGCGCTTATTCGAGATCGCGTGTTCACGGCGCTCAGAAAGCTTGCTCCTGCAAAGCTTGAGGTCAAAAATAAAGGTAACCTGATGAGTCTCATTACCTCGGATATTGAGCTGCTTGAGGTTTTCTACGCACACACTATCTCGCCTATCTGCATTGCGGTTGTGTTCTGCATTGTAATGGTGTGGTTTATTGTGGGCAGTACCAACTGGATTTTGGGTGTTATTGCACTTGTTTCTTACCTGGTAGTTGGCGTGGCAATTCCGCTTGCTATGTCTAAGCGCTCCGAGCAGGACTCTGCTGAAGCAAGAGATCTTGCTGGTAAACTCTCTACGGTTACCCTTGATAACCTGCGTGGTCTTGACGAGATTCTGCAGTACAACACCGGCACTCAAATGCTTGAGAGCTCCAGTAAGCTTGCTGATCAGTTAAGCGACAGACAGCAGGCAGTTAAGAAAGCATTTGGTGTCAACGATGCAATCACCTCAACGGTCATTCTTGCCGCAACGCTAGTCATGTTCTTTAGTTCGTTCTACCTGGCCTATCACCAGCAGATTTTTATGAATGAAGCTTTCATTGTTACCATTGCAT
>JABZHK010000201.1:0-1762 GCA_015258885.1 Atopobium sp. | reverse complement strand
ACCACAGACTGGTCAAACTTTTGAGCTTAATCTTCCACAGATTTCTCTTGGTAGAGACCCAAAGAGCAGCGTTTTCTTGAATGACATGACAGTTTCTAGAAATCATGCCACCATTGACCTTTCAAATCTTGCGCTTGGTTACGCAACTATTGAAGACCTTGATTCTCTGAATGGTACCTGGGTTGATGGTGCCATCATTAACAAAGCTACTCTGCGTGATGGTTCAACCATTCAGATTGGCACCTTCCGCATGGTCTTCCACACCAGTAGAGTTTCAGCTTAAGGTTAAAGGATAGCTTTATGGCTGATTCAGGCTTTCTTACCATTGGTAAAGTAGTCAAGAAATTACAGACTCTCTATCCTGACTTGAGTGTTTCTAAAGTCAGATATCTGCAGGATGAAGGTTTGCTTACTCCTACCAGAACTGCTGGTGGCTATCGTCTCTATTCCCAAAAAGACGTTAAGCGACTTGAGACTATTCTGTATCTGCAGAAAAGCCGTTTTATGCCACTCTCAGTTATTAGAGAAGAGCTTGATAGGCAAGATAAAAACCCTGAAGCTGAACAACAGGTCAAAGCTCAGACTGACGAGGCAACTGGAGCTGAGGCTCAGGCTGCACCTGAAGCTCAAAGTTCTTCTCGCCAGGCTCAACCTCAGCTTGATGGAAAGCAAGTGTCTCAGGCAATTCTTGGTGCCACGCATGCTGATGCTATTGTGGTACCTGTAGATGACCCTGAGGTAGTTCAGAAATATCACGCTATTGATCGCATCCCAGAAATTGTGGGATGCTCTGTAGGTTTTGTGCGCCAACTTTCTGAGGCGGGAGTCATTACTTTAAAGCGCTCTCCACATGGCAGAGACCTTGTAGATGGCAAAGACTTAACGCTGATTCGCCTTTGTAGTGAGCTTCGTCACTTTGGTTTTGAGCCCAAGAACCTGCGTCAATACGTTATGGCTGCAAACCGAGAATCTAGTATGTTTGCCAAGTCACTTGTCGTATATGCTAAAAAAGGCGGGGGAGTTGAAGTTGACCACACTGACGAGACTCGTCAGCAGTTTATGGCTGCTCTGACCCGCATGTTAGGCCTCACCAATGCGGTTAGAAATGAACTTATCACTAAATTAGTTCGTGAATCTTTTAAGGATATGCATCTAGACGAGTAATCTAGGTATATATAACTATTCATTGATTTTGATTTTGAATGTGAGGACATTGTGTCTACGTATGATTATGAGAGTCATATCATTAGCATTCCTGATTATCCAGAGCCAGGCGTTATCTTTAAAGATGTAACTCCACTTTTTAAAGATCCTGAGTGCTTCCACGCAGTTGTTGATGACATTGCAGAGCACTTTGCTGATGCGGGAATCACCAAGGTTATTGGTGCTGAGGCTCGTGGTTTTCTTGTTGGAACCCCTGTAGCCTACAAACTTGGTGCAGGCTTTGTTCCTGCTCGTAAGCCAGGCAAACTGCCTCGTGAGGTCTACGCACAGGCTTATGACCTGGAGTACGGTACCAGCGAGCTTCAGATTCACACCGATGCTCTTACCCCAGATGACGTGGTTCTTATTGCTGATGACCTGGTTGCTACTGGCGGCACCTGCGTTGCTTGTGCGCAACTTGCCGAGAAGGCCGGTGCAAAAGTAGCGGGCTTTGCGTTTGCACTTGAGCTTTGCTATCTGCACCCAAGGGAGATTATTGGTAAGTGCTTTGACCAAGAGGTCTACACCCTTATTAAGGTTCAATAAGCTGAATCACTTA
>JABZHK010000200.1:0-1770 GCA_015258885.1 Atopobium sp. | reverse complement strand
TACCAAAACAACAAAATTTTTGACCGCACTTTCTATTATAAAAACAACATTCATTGATAAAAAACAAAAAGGCGTATCTTTCGATACGCCTTCTTAATCTAACTTGTTACAGTTAATACATCAATTATTTGATGATTTTCGCAACAACGCCAGCACCTACTGTACGGCCACCTTCACGGATTGCGAAACGTAAACCTTGGTCCATCGCGATTGGGTGGATTAAGCTTACTGTCATTTTGATGTTATCACCAGGCATTACCATTTCCACGCCTTCTGGTAATTCGATTGTACCAGTTACGTCAGTTGTACGGAAGTAGAACTGTGGACGGTAACCAGAGAAGAATGGGGTGTGACGGCCGCCCTCTTCCTTAGTAAGAACGTAAACCTCACCGGTGAACTTCTTGTGTGGAGTAACGGTACCAGGCTTGCAGAGAACCTGACCGCGCTCGATGTCCTCGCGCTTAACACCACGAAGAAGAATACCAACGTTGTCGCCAGCCTCGCAGAAGTCCATGGTCTTACGGAACATCTCAATGCCGGTAGCAACAGAGTTCTGAGTTGGCTTAATACCAACGATCTCGACTGGATCGTTGAGCTTGAGCTCACCACGCTCAACACGGCCGGTAGCAACGGTACCACGACCAGAAATGGTCATGACGTCCTCGATTGCCATCAGGAATGGCTTCTCGTTGTCACGAGCTGGTGTTGGGATGTAGGAGTCAACAGTGTGCATGAGCTCACGGATGGACTCAACCCACTTCTCCTCGCCGTTAAGAGCGCCGAGAGCGGAACCACGGATGATTGGAAGGTCATCGCCTGGGAAGTCGTACTCGGAGAGAAGGTCACGGGTCTCCATCTCGACGAGGTCGATGAGCTCGTCATCGTCGACCATGTCGCACTTGTTCAGGAAGACGACGATGTAAGGAACGCCGACCTGACGTGCAAGAAGGATGTGCTCACGAGTCTGAGCCATAGGACCATCGGTTGCAGCAATAACGAGGATTGCGCCGTCCATCTGAGCTGCACCAGAAATCATGTTCTTGATGTAGTCTGCGTGGCCAGGGCAGTCGACGTGAGCGTAATGGCGCTCCCAAGTCTCGTACTCAACGTGAGCAACGGAAATGGTAATACCACGCTGACGCTCCTCTGGAGCCTTATCGATGTTCTCGAAGGCGGTATAGTCTGCCTTGCAGCCCTCGGTCTCAGAGAGAACCTTGGTGATTGCTGCGGTAAGGGTAGTCTTACCGTGGTCGACGTGACCAATGGTACCGATGTTTACGTGTGGCTTTGTGCGGTCAAACTTTTCCTTGGCCATTGCCAATCCTCCTTCTGGAACTAACCCTCGGGCTAGACCGTGGTGAAAAAACGTCTGTTTATACTCAACGGCGCAAATGTCTAGGACATGTACGCCGTAAAGAGTCTGGTACCGGCGACTGGATTCGAACCAGTGACGTCACGGGTATGAGCCGTGTGCTCTAACCAGCTGAGCTACGCCGGCATAAATGCCGCTTGAAAAATGGAGCCCGCGACCGGATTTGAACCGGTGACCTCTTCGTTACCAACGAAGTGCTCTACCTACTGAGCTACACGGGCGTGGTGGGGATACTTGGACTCGAACCAAGGAACCCAGAGGGAGCGGATTTACAGTCCGCCGCAGTTGCCGCTGTGCCATATCCCCAAATGCCGTTTTCAAGCACTCTTGAAGTAATTAATACGCTGTACCTTGTGGTTTAACGTACGCAGAAAGTCTTGTTGAACTTCTGTATTACC
>JABZHK010000001.1:0-30851 GCA_015258885.1 Atopobium sp. | reverse complement strand
GTATCAGAGATAATCGAATCTCATTTAGGGGAAGAACATCTAGATTTTATGGCGAACCCTGAGCGTGTTGTAGATTTAGTTAAGTAATTTTGCGGAGTTTTTGCTGTTCTAAGACAAGAGTCAGTTCATTTTGGACTGACTCTTGTTTAATCTTCACAACATATCCGTAATTTCTAAAGGCAAACGGTAGTAAATCATCGGTAAACGGTAGTTGACAATGATTACTATTTATGTAGTTAGTTAAATAATTTATATATTATACAAGGTAAAATAATAGTAAAGCCCGCTAACTGCGGGCCTTCTTAGCTGCTATTAAGATTTATATGCAGTAAATAATACAACAAAACACGTTTTCATATTTTGAGCAGCCAATGAGCGAGAAATTAATACCGTTGGGCGAACTGTCTTCAGAATAAATATCTTTTCTTCATATAGTTATGTAGATGTAAGCCACACAAGTGGCATTGGTGCCACGTTGTGGCAAGGAGAGTTTTTAGAAAGAGGCAGAAATGAGCGAGTTTATTAACCGTCCACTTTCGCGTCGCGGCTTCCTTGGCGGAGCAACTGTAGCAGCTGGCCTTGGCCTCACCGCTTGCGGTGGCGGACAGCAGAAGGCAGCTGAAACTCCATCTGGAAAGGAAGGCGGCGGCACAATTACTGCTGGTACCGCTTATTCAACCCAGAACTATGATCCATCTACTACTTCATCAGCACTTGCTCTTGGTGTTAACTGGCAGGTAGTTGAGGGCCTCTACGGTCTTAACTTCCATGACTATTCCACCTTCAATGAGCTTGCTACTGCTGATCCTAAGAAGGTTGACGATTACACCTTTGAGATTACCCTCCGTGACGGCGCAAAGTTCTCTGATGGTAATGAAGTTAAGGCAGATGACGTTGTTGAGTCCTTCAACCGTTCCGCTGCTAAGGGTAGCGTTTACGTCCCAATGCTTTCCCCAATTGCTTCCGTAGAGAAGAAGGATGACAAGACTGTCACCGTTAAGACCACTATTGCTAACTTCTCCCTCCTCAAGGAGCGTCTGTCCATTGTTCGCGTTGTTCCAGCAAGCAGCTCTCAGGATGAGATGAAGAAGCAGCCAGTTGGTTCTGGTCCATGGCAGTTTGAGTCCATCTCTGACAACACTCTTGACCTTGTTCCTAACAAAAACTACAACGGTGCAACTCCTGCTAAGGACGATAAGCTCCACTATGACGTCCTTAAGGATCCAACTGCTCGTCTGACCGCTCAGCAGGACGGAACCACCCTTGCTATGGAAATGGTTCCTGCAGATGCTGTAGAACAGCTCAAGGGCGCAGGCTGCACTGTTGACGCTGTTCAGGGTTTTGGTGTCCGTTTTGCAATGTTCAACCTTGGCAAGGCTCCTTGGGACAACGTTAAGGTTCGCCAGGCATGCCTCTATGCACTTGATACAGACAAGATGCTTGCAAACGCATTCTCTGGTCAGGCTGAGGTTGCCACCAGCTACCTTCCTTCTTCCTTTGCTAACTATCACAAGGCATCCACTGTCTATGCACACGATGTTGATAAGGCTAAGAAGCTCATTTCTGAGTCTGGTATCACTCCTGGTGATGTCGTTCTTCGCACCACCGATAACGAGCAGGTTAAGTCCATGGCAACTCAGGTCAAGAACGACCTCGACGCACTTGGCTTTAACGTAAGCATCGTTTCCGATACTTCTCCAGCAACCTATGCTGCAATTGACGCAGCTGACGGCTCTTGGGACATCCTGCTTGCCCCTGGCGATCCTTCCTGCTTCGGTGCAGACGTCGACCTGCTGCTCAACTGGTGGTATGGCGATAATGTCTGGATGACCAAGCGTTGCCCATGGAAGGAGTCTGCTGAGTGGAATAAGCTTCACGAGCTCATGAGCAAGGCTCTTGGCCAGTCTGGCGCTGATCAGCAGTCCACTTGGAACGAGTGCTTCGATATCATCGCTGAGAACGTACCTCTGTACCCAGTTCTCTTTGCTAAGACCTTCACTGCTTCCTGGAGCGAGAAGCCAAACAGCAACGGCGTTGCTCTCAAGGGCTTCAAGGGTATCGGAACCACCGGTCTGTCCTTCATTGATGTCAACACAGTTACTGCTAGCTAATTTGTTGCCATCACGCGCTTAGCATCTCATACATTGGGGCCCGAGCGTTTTACCTATAACGCTCGGGCTCTTGTGCGCAAAATTTCGTCCTGAGGTGCACAAAGTCTCATCAAATTTTATTTTGTACGGTTTGTTTTAAAGAGAGAGGGGGAGATAGTGAACAACCTATTACGTCTTATCGGACGCCGTCTTATTGCGCTGCCGATTATGGCTCTAGGCGTCACCTTTCTCGTATTCTTCCTAATGTCTTTCTCGCATGTAGATCCTGCATACAATGCCTTAGGCGAGTCTGCTTCTGAAGAAGCCATCCAGCAGTATCACATTGAGAATGGCCTTGATGATCCATGGCCTGTGAGATATGTACGCTATATCGGTGATGTTGCTCATGGAAACTTGGGTACCTACGGCACTTCTCACTATTCAGTTGCTGAAAGAATTTCAAAGGCTCTGCCAGTAACTATGCAGTTGACCTTTATGGGTCTCTTCATTGGCGCAATAGTTTCGTTTACGTTGGGCGTTATTGCGGCTCTCTATAGAGATCAATGGCCCGATCAAATCATCCGCGTATTCTCAATTGCCGGTCTTGCAACGCCATCATTCTGGTTGGCAGTTCTTTTGATTCTGGTCTTTGCGTCTACGCTTAAGCTGCTACCAGCCTCTGGAGCACTACCAGATCCTACGGTAAATCTTGTCGGCTACTTTGCTCGTATGATTATGCCGGCATTTGCACTTGCGGTTCCAATGTCTGGTCAGATGACCCGTATTGTTCGTACCGCAATGGTCGAGGAGCTGGATAAGGACTACGTCCGCACTGCTCGCGGCGCTGGTATTCCAGAGAGAATCGTCATCGCAAGAAACGTACTTCGCAACGCTCTTATTACCCCTGTAACCACACTTGGCCTGAAGATTGGTTACCTCATGGGTGGCGCCGTTGTTATTGAGGTTATTTTTAACCTTCCTGGCATGGGTACCGCAATTCTTGAGGGCATCCAGGGTAACGAGGCAATGCTTGTTCAGGGCGTTGTTGTTGTCGTTGCACTGTCCTTCATCATCATCAACATTGTTGTTGATATGTTGTACATCTTGATTAACCCACGCATTAGGACGGTGTAGTGCGATGGTACAAATGAGAAAAAAACAAGTCGAGAAGCTCGAAGAAGCTGCTGCAAAGGGTTCAACCTTTGGTGGCTTTAAGAAGATGAAGACAGCTTCCAAGATTGCTCTTGTCATTCTTGTCTTTGTTGTTCTTGCTTCTGTCTTTGCAAACTTTATTGCTCCACATAACCCACTTGAGATCTTCAACGCTCGTCAGGCTCCAGGCAATGGATTCATTTTTGGTACTGACGATAAGGGCCGCGATATTCTTTCTCGTATGCTTTATGGTGGTCAGTATTCACTGGTCATTGGCTTTGGTGCTACGGGTATGGCACTGCTGTGTGGCTCAATTATTGGTGCAATTGCAGCTGTTTCTAGAAAGGCTGTCTCTGAGGTCATCATGCGTGTGCTCGACATCATCATGTCGTTCCCAGGCATTGCACTTGCAGCAGTCTTTGTTTCTATTCTTGGTAACAGCGTTCCTTCAATCATCTTTGCCATTGGCTTTATGTACACGCCACAGATTGCGCGTATTGTTCGTGCAAACATCGTAAGTGAGTACGGCGAGGATTACGTAAGGGCAACCATTGTTTCTGGTGCTCGTGCGCCTTGGATTTTGTGGAAGCACGTTCTTCGTAACTGCATTGCTCCCATCATGGTCTTTACCGTTACGCTTGTTGCAGACGCAATCATCTTTGAGGCATCTTTGACCTTCATTGGTGCAGGTATTGCAGAGCCAACTCCAACATGGGGTAACATCTTGGCTGATGCTCGTGCTGGCGTTCTTGCTGGCCGTTGGTGGCAGGCATTCTTCCCAGGCCTGGCTATTATGATGACCTGCCTGGCACTGAATATCCTCTCCGAGGGTCTTACTGACGCTATGGCAGCAGCACCTGGCGCTCCTGTTGATACAGAGAACTCTGACTCTAGGCGTGCAGATGACATCCTTGCATCTGATCCAGTTCGCGCCTATGCAGAGCAGGCAGAGTCCCTGGAGCGCAGGCTCAACGCACTTAAAGAAGTTGAGCTTTCCAGAACTGATAGGCGTAAGCCAGACTTTGATGTAAAGCCACTGCTCAGCGTTAAGGATCTTTGCATCAGCTTTGAGTCTCACGGAGACGTTAAGGTTGTTGACCACGTAAGCTTTGATGTTCGTCCTGGTCAGTGCATGGCACTGGTTGGCGAGTCTGGCTGCGGCAAGTCAATTACCACTAAGGTCATCATGGGTCTGACTGATCCAAAAGAGACCATTACTGGTCAGGTTCTCTATAAAGATCAAGACCTCCTGGAGCTCTCCAAAGAAGAGCACCGCAAGCTGCTTGGTCACGAGCTTGCAATGGTGTATCAGGATGCTCTATCTTCGCTGAACCCTTCCATGCTTATCTCTTCTCAGATGAAGCAGCTCACCAGCAGGGGAGGCACTCGTTCCGCAGAGGAGCTTCTAGAGCTTGTAGGCCTGGATCCAAAGCGTACGCTCGAGTCTTATCCACATGAGCTTTCTGGTGGTCAGCGTCAGCGTGTTCTGATTGCTATGGCATTAACCCGCGATCCTTCATTGGTTATCTGCGACGAGCCAACAACCGCTCTGGACGTTACTGTTCAGAAGCAGGTTATCAAGCTCTTGAATGACCTCCAGCGTCGTCTTGGCTTTGCAATGATCTTTGTTAGCCATGACCTTGCACTTGTTGCAGAGGTTGCTTCTGAGATTACCGTTATGTACGCAGGTCAGGTTATTGAGCAGGCAGCAACTACCGAGCTTCTGACCAACCCTGTTCACGAGTACACCCGCGGTCTTCTCGGCTCTGTTCTTTCCATTGAGGAAGGTGCACAGGACGGTACCAGGCTTCACCAGGTACCAGGTTCTGTTCCTTCTCCAGAAGACTTCCCAGCAGGCGATAGGTTTGCTCCTCGTTCAAGCCACCCAGATCTGGGTCTTGAGGTTCACCCTGTTATCAAGGAGATTCCTGGTAAGCACCATCGTTTCTCCGAGCTGCCTGATGAGTATCTGAAGGAGCATGGTCTTGTGCCTTACCTTGAGCGTTCTCAAAAGGAGGTGAGGTAAATGGCTACAACATCTGAAGAACAGCCAATTATCTTCCTCGATGATATTTCGGTTACGTTTAAAACACGTACGGGTTCAATCTTTAAGCCTAATAAGGTTCACGCAGTACAGAACGTTTCTCTCAAGCTTATGCCTGGCGAGACCATTGGTATTGTTGGTGAGTCTGGCTGCGGAAAGTCTACTACCGCAAATGTCATGTGTGGTCTTCAGTCTCCAACGTCTGGTCATGTGTACTTCAAGGGAATGGATGTTACCAAGCGTACTCCAGAGCTCAGGAAGCAGATTGGCCGCGTTGTCTCCGTTGTCTTCCAGGACCCAGCAACTGCTCTTAACCCTCGTATGATTGTTAAAGACCAGCTCATGGATCCGCTACTGGTACACAAGGTAGGAACAGAGCAGGAGCGAGAAGCCCGTATTAATGAGCTGGTTAGCTTGGTTGGACTTCCACATTCCGCACTTCGTGCCCTTCCTGGTCAGCTCTCTGGTGGTCAGCGTCAGCGTGTTGCCATTGCACGTGCGCTTTCTCTGAATCCATCGGCAATCATTGCTGACGAGCCTACTTCCGCACTGGACGTTTCTGTTCGTGCACAGATTTTGAACCTGCTTACAGACCTCAAGTCTGAGCTGGGTCTCTCGATGATCTTTATTTCGCACGATATCCAGACTGTCCGCTATGTTTCTGACCGCATCATCGTTATGAATCACGGCCAGATCATGGAAGATGGTCCTGCTAAGCAGGTCTTTGAGCATCCAACAGATCCTTACACTAAGACGCTTTTGGGTGCTGCACCATCTTTGCTTCATCCTAAACTGGGTGAGTAGCGCTTACGTTTTTGTTTGACTAGAGCGCAGCTTAGGCTGCGCTCTTTTAGCTTGTTAGGTGGATCAATGCACCAAGAAACGCTTGAGCTTGCAGAATTGAAGGCAGCTCATGCTTTGACGCCCTATCCTTCGGATTTTGAGGCGTTTTGGAAGGCACGTATGGAGGAAGCAGATAACGCTCCTCTAAGCTGGCAGATTGTTCCTTCAACAGAGGTCACGTCAACTGCTTCAGCTCACTTTTTTGATCTTACATTTGCAGGTATTGATGGCGCGGAAGTCTACGCAAAGTACCTGCGCCCACAGACTGCCTCAGGCGTACAAACTCCGCTTGTTTTACAGTTCCATGGCTATCCAGGATCTTCTCGCAGTTGGTTTGAGCAGAGCTCATTTTTGGGCTTGGGCTGCTCGCTGATTGCACTTGATAATCCTGGACAAGGTGGCCACAGCTTGGACGGAAGCTCGTACAAGAGCACTACTGTCTCTGGTCACTTGGTACTTGGACTAGATGGACCTGTAGAGGACCTTTACTTTGTTCATCTGTATCAGAACATTCGCTTGCTCTGCAGAATTGTTAGACAGCTTGAAGGAATTGATACAGATCGCGTTTTTGTAAACGGCGCCTCGCAGGGAGGCGGTATTGGTCTTGCTACCTGCGCACTCAATCAAGACCTGATTAATAGGGCAGCAATTCTTTATCCCTTCCTCACTGATTTTAGGTGTGTGTGGGAGCTTAATGCTGATGAGGTTGCCTACGAGGGCATCCGTTATTATTCCCGCTGGTTTGACGCGGATGGTTCTCGCGTTGATGAGGTCTTTGCAAAGCTTGCCTATATTGATTCAGCTAATTTTGCACGCCTGGTTACTTGTCCTGTGCTTTTTGGCACCGGACTTGATGATCCGGTAGTTCCTCCCGAGGCTCAGTTTGCGGCTTACAATGCCTTGACCTGCCCAAAGAGACATCTTCTTTATCCCGGATATGCGCATGAAGAGATTGGCTATTTTGACGATAAGATCATTGATTTCTTCTGCTCAGAAAATGGAGAGCAAGTTCTTGAAGAGTTGGACTCCTCATTTCCTGCTCAAGCAGAATGCGAGGTAGGAGCATGAGGGGTTTAACACAAAGACTTGAAGATGTTCGCTCTTATCGCGGCGCTTGGCTTAGACCATCAAACTTTGAATCATTTTGGGAGCCATCTGTAGCGTTTGCACAAAATGCACAGGTAGAGAGTGTGGTTGTGCTTCCGTCCGCTACCCAGACCGCAACGTTTAAGCGCATCACATTCACCTCAACTGACCAGACACAGCTGCGTGCTCGCGTCATCCTTCCAGCAGGTGTGTCGGTGGCAGAATCGCTAGCTGCGGCAGAGCTGCCCGCATCGGCAAAGCTGCCCGCGGTGGTGCTCTTCTCCGATCTTGGTCGGGGAGTGCGTAGCTGGCTGCACCTATTGCGTTTCTCGGCGCTTGGCATGCCTGTTGTAGCCCTAGAGGCTCGGCCATGCGAAGCGTCACTCAAAGACGCCTGGAGGGGAGCGTTGACGGCAGAGGAGCTTGCCCGCGCGCTCATCAACCCAGATGACGCCGCATCCTCCACGCTTAAGCAGCTCATCGATGACGCACTGGTAACTACCGCGGTTGCATCGCGCTTCCTCGGGCGCACAACCGTCACCTGGGGAGAAGGTCTAGGCGGCTCGCAGGCGTTGTTCGCTGCGGCACTTCTGCCCAAGGAAGTGAGCGTTACCATGGCACTGAACCCGCTCTTTGCCGACAACGCAACAACCCTGCGCACGGTTGTCGGGTGCGGAGACACTCCGCAGTCAGATGCAGCTATCGACGTGGTCGGTCTTCTCGACAGCGCGTGTGCGGCAGAGCTGGTGCGTGTGCCTGCGCTTATCGGCACGGCTCTGCTGGACCAGAGCGCGCCAACTGAGGGAACGTTTGCGCTGTACAATCGCCTGACGGGGCAGAAAGAGATGCGTGTATATCCCAAGTTTGGCCACGAGCGCATCAATCAGTTTGAGAACGAGCAAATCAACTATCTCTGCGAGGTTATATCAGGGCTTTGTCATAACTAAGCGGACTATAATTACGTAGGTTCTTTGAAGTTGCTTTTGATCAATGCTTTGGTCGGCTACTTCAGTACATTGTTGTATGAAACCAGTTGGATTTTCCAACGTGTGAAAGGATAAAGCATGTCCAGTAACGTACCATTTAGCGGTGTTGTTCCACCAGTTGTAACCCCAGATACCCCAGACCATCAGCTTGATGTTGTGTCGTTTGAGCGCTCTATTAATCGTCTCATTGAGGCTGGCGTAGACGGCCTGTTCTTCCTTGGCTCTTCTGGCGAGGTTGTTTTTGCCACAGATGAGCGTCGCGATCAGATTGTGCGCGAGGCTGTTCGCATTGTTGACCACCGTGTTCCGGTCCTTGTGGGCATCATTGATACCGAGACCGAGCGTGTCTTAGAGCACGGTCGCCGTGCCCTCGCACTGGGCGCAGATGCTCTTGTAGCAACCGCTCCTTTCTACGCACTTGGTGGCCCAGCTGATGTTGAGGAGCACTTCCGCATCCTTCACCAGGAGTTGGATGCACCTCTGTTTGCGTATGACATTCCTGTCTGTGTTCATACTAAACTTCCTTGGAAGATGCTTGCTCGTCTGGGTGCAGAGGGCGTTCTTGCAGGCGTCAAAGACTCTTCTGGCGATGACGTTTCCTTCAGATATCTTGTTCAGGAAAACGAGAAGAACGGTCATCCTCTGACCCTTTTGACCGGCCATGAGATTGTTGTTGACGGCGCCCTTCTTTCTGGTGCAGACGGTTCTGTTCCTGGCCTTGCTAATGTTGAGCCAGAGGGCTACGTCCGCATGTGGAAGGCAGCTCAGGAAGGTAACTGGGCAGAGGTCAAGCGTGAGCAGGACCGACTTAACGAGATTTCCCACATCTTTGATGTCACTTCAGGCGTTCAGGGCTATGGTGCTGGCGTTGGCGCATTCAAGTGCGCACTTAACCTCATGGGCATCTTTGATTCTGACCAGATGCCTCGTCCTGTTAAGCCACTTGATGGCCAGAACCGTGAGGCAATCAAGCAGGTTCTTATTGCAAACGGCCTTCTCTAAACAAGAGGGGACACCATGGACTCTAAGTCTTTTTCTCCAACACATGTTTGTGCTGTTGATATTGGCGGCACAAAAATTGCCTGCGGCATAGTCACTCTTAACGGCACCGACGCTCCAAACGTCCAGTCCGTAAAGAAGGTCCCAACTAACGCAAAAGAGGGTGGCAAGCAGGTTCTTGCCACCGTTCTCCAGGCAATTAGAGAGGCTCTTGCTCGCGCAGAAGAGCTGGACCTTACTATCTCTGGCGTGGGTATTTCTTCTGCTGGTGTTGTTGACCCTCGTACGGGTGACATCACCTATGCAAATGAGCTTATGCCTGGCTGGGGCGGAACCGCTCTTGGCTCTGCAGTTACTAGTGAGTTTGGTCTTCCGTGCAGCGTTCTTAATGACGTTCATGCTCACGCTCTGGGCGAGGCTCGTCACGGTGCTGGTCACGGCAAAGATAGCGTTTTAACCGTAGCTGTTGGCACGGGCATTGGTGGCGCTTTTGTGAACCACGGCATTTTGATGCTGGGTGCTCACGACGAGGCTGGTCACATTGGTCACGTTGCAACTCCAGCGGCTGCAGGGGTTGATTGCCCCTGTGGTGGAACTTCTCACCTTGAGCCTGTTTCTGCAGGTCCTGGCATTATTCGCGAGTACGTCCGCCTCGGCGGCTCCGACACGCTTGAAGACGGTTCTGCTCTTGATGGCGCTGAGATTGACCGCAGGGCTCTTGCTGGCGAGAAGATCGCGCAGGCTGCAGAGGAGCGCTCGGGCCGCGCACTTGGTGAGGTTCTGGGAAGCATGTGCAACATGCTTGACCCTTCTGTCATCATTCTGTCTGGTTCCGTTGCAGAGTGCGGCAAGTACTGGCATGAGGCACTTGAAGCTGCATTTAAGCTGCAGGCGATGCCTCCCGTTCAGGCAACGCCTCTTGTGAAGGGCACGCTTGGTGGAGAAGCTCCTCTTATTGGAGCTGCAGAAAACCTTGTTCTACCTGGCTATTTAGAGACACGTCTTTAGGCAGAAGCATGTCAGCAGGCAAATTGTTTGCTGACCAGACACGCCGCAAAGGCACACATCTTTAATGTACGTACATTCTTGTGAGGAGAATATCGTGGCATATTCAGAGCTTGTTGAGTCACTTAAAGGAAAACTCATTGTCAGCGTCCAGGCGTATCCTGGTGAGCCTATGAGGCATCCAGAGACCATGGCTCAGATTGCTCGCGCTTGTGAGCTTGGCGGCGCTGCAGCTATTAGGTGCCAGGGTTTGTCTGATATTTCTGCCATTAAAGGCAGAGTTGAAATTCCTGTTATTGGCCTCTGGAAAGAGGGTCATGAGGGTGTCTACATTACTCCTACGCTTCGTCATGCGCGTGCTTGTATTCACGCCGGCGCAGATGTTGTTGCCCTGGATGCAACAGACCGTCCAAGGCCTGATGGTAGAACCTTTGAAGAGACTGTTGCAACTCTGCGTACAGAGTCTGACGTGCTGATTATGGCTGACTGCATGACTATGGATGACATCCGTCGCGCTGTTGCCGCTGGTTGTGACCTTGTTTCAACCACACTTTCTCACAACAAGGCGGCTATTGATACAACGCTTGACGATGGTCCTGACATTGCCCTTCTCCAGCAGGCAACTACTGAATTCCCAGGTATTGCCATTATTTGCGAGGGTCACGTCCACACACCACAAGACGCAAAAGATGCTCTGGATGCAGGCGCTTGGGCAGTTGTTTCAGGTACAGCCATTACACATCCAACTTCAATTACTTCTTGGTTTGCTGCAGCACTTGAGGATTAACGCTTGGAGCGGTAAGGTTTTCTCGTCACGTATTTAAGGAGCGCCTGTGAAGAAAAACGATCCTACATCTTCAGTTATTCCCGACATTGTCATTATTACGGGTATGTCTGGATCGGGTCGTACGCAGGCGCTTCATGTGTTTGAGGACATGGGTTATTTCTGCATTGATAACCTGCCACCAGCTCTTATTTTGCAGCTTTCTAACCTTGTGGGCATTAACACAGGTGTTGGTCGTCACTTGGCCGTTACCTGCGATTTGCGCTCGCAAGGTCTTTTTGATGACATCTCTGAAGCTCTGAAGTCTCTTGCAGATCACGAGCTCACCTACAAGATTGTCTATCTGGACTCCTCAGACGAAGTACTTATGCGTCGCTATAGCGAGAATCGCCGTCGTCATCCTTTAGCGCAGGAGGGAGAAAATCTCTCATCTGCAATTTCTAAGGAGCGTGCACAGCTTCAAGACATAAAAGCGCTGGCAGATGTGGTCCTAGATACCTCATCTATGCGTACTAATACGCTCAAGAGTCGTCTTCGTCGCGCATTTTCAGAGCTTGCTGAACAGCAGCTTATGGATGTTAGCGTGTTTTCCTTTGGCTTCAAAAATGGTTTGCCCGTTGAGGCTGACCTGATGATTGACGTGCGCTTCCTTCCCAATCCTTACTATGATCCAGAGCTCAGGCCACTTACCGGTCTTGATGAGCCAGTAGCTCAGTTTGTCCTTGAGCATGGCACTACTAAGAAATTCCTTAAGTCTTGGTTTGAGCTGCTTGATGTAGTAATGCCTGGCTATGTGCAGGAAGGCAAAAGTTTGCTCTCTATTGCGGTAGGTTGCACGGGTGGCCAGCATAGAAGCGTTGCAATCGCTCGTGCTACGGCAGAGCATCTTAACAGCCAGGGCTATCGCGTAACGCTTTTCCATCGCGATCTTGATGCGGCTCAGAAGAAGTCTCAGCAGGCTGAGTAGAAGTTAGTCTGTCATGTCCTATACTGCCTTGGTAAAAAATGAGCTGGTCAGCGTACCAGAAATTCAGACGGACTGTGAATTAGCCCAGCTTTCTGCGCTTATTCGTGTTTCCGGAACGTTATCGATGCACGGTCCTGGTAAATTTGCCGTTCGCATTGTTACCGAGACAGGCACGGTTGCCCGAACAGTTATTAGTTCTTCTCGCCGTCTGTTTGATCTGGGTACTTCCGTTGAGTACCGTCGCTCTATCATGCATAAAAAACGCAACTATTTGCTTGAGATTTCTAACCAGGATTCGCTTGCAGAAGCACTTTCCGCTCTTGGTATTTATATACCAGGAGAAGGCCTGGTAAGTGGCATTCCAAAGAGCGTTATTCGCACCAAGCAGGCGCAGCGAGCTTTTTTACGCGGAGCGTTTATGGCAGGCGGATTCTTGGCTGATCCCTTAAAAGATTTTCACTTAGAGATTGCTGTCTCGGGAGAAAGATTTGCCACTGAGCTGGTAAAACTTATGGGATCCATTGGAGTCAAGGCGCGGCTTAATCATCGTAACCGCCATACCAACGCGCTCATGCGAACCAGAGAAATTTATGCTGTCTACCTTAAGAGCTCTGACGACATCATCAAGTTTTTGCGAGAGATTGGTGCGCCCACCATGGCGCGCGCTATCGCGTTTACCCGCGTGCAAAAGCATTATCGCAACAACGTCAATCGAGTTGTCAACGCAGAGATGGCAAATCAAACACGGTCTTCAAATGCAGCGGCAGACCAGTTAGCGCTCATAGAAAAGGCCGAGAAACTCGTTGGACTCAGAGCCCTGCCGCCAGCGGTCAGAGATTTTTGTCTTGCACGAAAAGATAACCCTGAGCTGTCATTATCAGCGCTGGGGGAGTCGTTTGTACCACCCGTATCCAAGTCCGCTATGTATCACCGATTGCTGCGTTTGGAAAAAATCGTTCAGGATTTAGAAAAAGATGCATAAGTTATCGGCGAGTGCGGTAAAATACACGGTGTACGGTTTTAATGTTAATGAATCCGGAGAATGGCTCTGGGTCACCGAAAGGAGCATTACGTATGGCAGTAAAGGTTGCTATTAACGGTTTTGGCCGCATTGGTCGCCTTGCATTTAGGCAGATGTTTGGTCACGAGGGTTCTGAGATTGTTGCAATCAACGACCTTACTTCTCCAGAGATGCTTGCATATCTTCTGAAGTATGACTCTACTCAGGGCAACTATTCCCGTGATCACAAGGTAGAGGCAACTGACCACTCCATCATCGTTGACGGTCACGAGATTGTTATTTACAAGGAGGCAGACGCTAACAACCTGCCTTGGGGCGATCTCAACGTTGACGTTGTTCTTGAGTGCACCGGTTTCTACACTTCTAAGGACAAGGCACAGGCTCACATCAACGCTGGTGCTAAGAAGGTTGTCATTTCTGCTCCTGCAGGCAATGACCTCCCAACTGTTGTCTTCAACGTTAACCACGAGACCCTCACTGCAGATGACAACATCATCTCCGCAGCTTCCTGCACCACCAACTGCCTTGCTCCTATGGCAAAGGGCCTCAACGACTTCGCAACTATCAAGTCCGGTATCATGACCACCATTCACGCATACACTGGTGACCAGATGATCCTCGACGGCCCACAGCGCAAGGGTAACTTCCGTCGTTCCCGTGCTGGTGCAGAGAACATCGTTCCTAACTCCACCGGTGCTGCTAAGGCTATTGGTCTTGTTCTTCCTGAGCTCAACGGCAAGCTCATTGGTGCTGCTCAGCGCGTTCCTACGCCAACTGGCTCCCTCACCAACCTCTATGCTGTTGTTGACAAGAAGGTCACCGTTGACGAGGTCAACGCTGCAATGAAGGCATATGCAGAGACCATCCCAGAGACCTTTGGTTACAACGAGGATGACATCGTTTCCCGCGACATCGTCGGCGAGACCCACGGCTCCATCTTCGACGCAACTCAGACCATGTGCTCTGACCTTGGCGATGGCACCACTCTTGTTCAGGTCACCTCTTGGTACGACAACGAGAACTCCTACACCTCTCAGATGGTCCGCACCATCAAGTACTTCGAGAAGTTCGTTGCTTAAGTTCTAGTTACATAGACGCCTTAGGCGCGGTCGCAGCATCTGCCGCGATCGCGCCTTCTTTTGTTGGAAACGTATTTAAAGGAGTGACATGGCTTTTACAAAGAAGACTGTCCGCGATGCAGATGTTGATGGTAAGCGCGTACTTATGCGCGTTGACTTCAACGTGCCTCTAAAGGACGGCGTTGTTACTGACGACACCCGCGTTCGCGCTGCACTTCCAACCATTCAGTATCTTCTCGACCACAACGCAAAGGTCATCCTGATGAGCCACCTTGGCCGTCCAGATGGAACCGGCTTCCAGCCAGAGCTTTCCCTGCGCCCAGCTGCAGAGAAGCTTGCTGAGCTTCTTGGCCACGAGGTTAAGTTTGTTGAGGACACCTATGGCGAGAAGGCCCGTGAGGCTGTAGACGCACTCAAGGACGGCGAGGTTCTTGTTCTTGAGAACGTCCGTTTTGACAAGCGTGAGAAGAAGAACGATCCAGAGATTGCAAAGACCCTTGCATCTTATGGTGACATCTTTGTTCTTGATGCCTTTGGTACCGCTCACCGTGCACAGGGCTCTGTTGTGGGACCAGCAGCTTACCTTCCTGCATATGCTGGCTTCCTGCTTGAGAAAGAGGTTGACACTCTTACCTCTATCTTCTCTAACCCAGAGCGCCCACTTGTAGCTATCGTTGGTGGCTCCAAGGTTTCTTCTAAGATTGGTGTTCTTGATCACCTTATCGATTCCGCTGATACCCTCATCATTGGTGGCGGTATGGCTTACACCTTCTTCCTGGCAAAGGGTTATACCGTTGGTACTTCTCTTCAGGAGCCAGACTGGATTGAGCGCGCAGGCGAGATGCTCAAGAAGGCAGAGGAGAAGGGCGTTAAGATTCTGCTTCCTGTTGACAACGTTGTTACCGATCACTTTGGTGAGGACGCTGTTGGTGAGGTAGTTCCTTCCGATCAGATTCCTGCAGACCGCATGGGTATGGACATTGGTCCTAAGACCGTTGAGCTTTACTCTGAGGCTATCAAGGGCGCAAAGACCGTCTTCTGGAATGGTCCTATGGGCGTCTTTGAGTTTGACCAGTTTGCAAAGGGCACCGAGGCTATTGCTCGTGCTGTTGCAGATGCTGATTGCACTTCTATCATCGGCGGCGGCGATTCTGTTGCAGCAGTTAACAAGTTCCACCTTGCTGACAAGATGAGCTGGATTTCCACTGGCGGCGGCGCTTCCATGGAGCTCGTTGAGGGTAAGGCACTTCCAGGAGTGGAGGCGCTTCTCGATGCGTAATCGTATGATTGCAGGTAACTGGAAGATGAATGAGACTTTCGCTGAGGGCGTTGAGCTTGCTCAGGGAATTGTTGATCAGCTTGCTTCCGGTACTGGAAACGTTGACGTTGTCATTGCTCCACCTCTAGTAGACCTTAAGGGTGTTTCTGAGGTTCTTACTCAGGCAAACTCTTCTGTTGCTCTTTCTGCACAGAATGTGTACTGGGAGGAGTCCGGCGCCTTTACTGGTGAGACCTCTCCAGCAATGCTGACTTCTGTTGGTGCAACTTACTGCATCATTGGTCACTCTGAGCGTCGTGGCTACTTTGGTGAGACTGACGAGGACATTAACCGCAAGGCAAAGGCACTGATGGCTCATGACATCGTTCCTATTTCTTGCTGCGGTGAGTCTCTTGAGGTCCGCAATGCTGGTACTCACGTTCAGTTTGTTGTTGACCAGATTAAGGCAGATACCAAGGGTCTAGAGATTACAGATCCTTCCAAGTACGTTATTGCTTATGAGCCAATCTGGGCAATTGGTACTGGTATGACTGCAACTGCCGATGACGCACAGGAAGTCTGCGGCGCAATCCGTAAGACCCTGGTAGAGATCTTTGGTGCAGAAATTGCAGATGGCATCCGTATTCTCTACGGTGGTTCTGCAAAGCCAGAGAACGTTGGAGGCTTCCTCGAGAAAGAGGACGTCGACGGCGCACTTGTTGGTGGCGCATCTCTCAAGGCTGATTCCTTCGTTGCAATGGTAAAGAGCGCAATGAACTAAACCCTGACAAAGTTCCTTACCACCGGTGAGGTGCTTGGCTCATTTGTTAAGTTCTTGTTTGTTTTGCAACTTGGCACACGTCATTCCCAAAGGGGAGTGGCGTGTGCTATTCTTTTCTCTTGTACGTGAAAATAACTAGGGCTGGATTTTCTCGCCAGCAAGAGGGGGAACCTCGTGGGCGTTCTGAATACAATTCTTTTAGTGCTGTTTGTACTTTCTGGCATTTTGACGGTGCTGCTTGTTTTGGCACACTCCGGAAAGGGCACCGGCGTTTCTGACATGATTGCTGCATCTATGTATAACGCAAGCGCTGGTTCAGGCATTATGGAGAAGAATCTTGACCGCCTTACCATCATCACTACAACCATCTTCTTGGTTTGCGCTATTGTGATGGCTCTCACATTCCCTGTTGGAGCTATTGGCTAAGCAGCTACTTTTACCTTTGAATCATCTGCCGAGAAACCCGGGTTTCTCGGCATTTTTTATTTGCGTCGTACGGAGTATGCGAAAATTTGCTAATGAGAATAACGGCAAAAAGGCCGGGCGCGACAGATAGTAGTTTTCTTTTACTTCTTAACAGAATTTTCAATAACGTTTCTCATATGTAAACAAATTTGATTGTGACCTGCACGCTGGACTTTAACAGTCATTATATGTGGATACGTTTTACTGGGATTGGTATGCATAATCTTGGATATCTGAGAGATATTTTTGGGTTAGACAACTTATCCATGGTAAAATTGCACTTTGCTGTGTATTCACGGCATGTTTGTTGTAGGAATGCTAGGTTGCCATACCGAGAAAACCTCGCTTATCGGGTGGATAAGCGCAAGGCGGTGAGGAGAGTCAATGGCACGGTTTGTTTGGTACGTTACAAAGAGGATTTTGAGCTACATTGTGATGATTTTTGTTGCAACTTCGCTCACATTCTTCCTCGCATCATCATTTATGAACCCACGCTCCAACTTTGAGCAGCGTACTCCACGTCCTCCACAGGAGTCTATTGAGGAAAACCTGTATAGGACTAATCTAAATGATAAGACTCCAGTTATTGAGCGTTATCAGGTCTGGATTACCAATCTGCTTACCAAGTTTGACTTTGGTATGACCCCAACCGGCGATAACGTTAACCGAGAGATGAGCTCAAAGTTCATGGCTTCTATTCTGCTCATGACTCCAGCAACTATTTTGTCTGTTGTTATTGGCGTCAGCTTGGGTGTTTATACCGCTCAGCGTCAGTATCAGTGGCAGGACCGCTTCTTAAGTGGCGTTGCTTCGATTCTTCTGGTTATTCCAACTGTTGTTATGGCAATCTTGATTGTTTTTGCAGCAATCGAGATTAACGCACGTGCCGGTTCTCGTATTTTCTACGTTACTGATCTTTCCAGTGGAGATACCGGAAACTTCTTCACGTGGCTCATTGACTTCCTCCAGCACATTATTCTTCCAACCATTGTTCTTACTATCGTAAGCTCCGTTGGTTACCACCTCTCTCAGCGTACGTACCTGCTTGACGAGATGCACGCAGACTATGTCCGTACTGCTCGCGCAAAGGGACTTACTCGTAAGAAGGCAATTCGTAAGCACGCTCTTCGCGTTTCTTTGATTCCAACCGCTGTTTCAGTTGCTTTCTCTCTTGCAGGTATCTTCACAGGTGCTGTTATGACCGAGAAGGTCTTTGCAATTCACGGTCTTGGTGAGTACTTCATTAACTGTATTAACAACAACAATATTCACGGTGCAGTTGCAGTTGCAGCATTCTCTGGCGCAATGACTCTTGTTGGCGCTCTTCTGGCTGACCTCTTTGCTGCTGCTCTTGATCCACGAATTAAGATGAGCTAAGGAGGCGGACATGTCTAAAGAAGAGCTTCAGAACAAAGACGAGAAAAACGTCTCCATTGATGCAGGTCTTACTAACGCTGAGCGTGAGCTTCAGGCAGATGCTAAGTCTGACAATAAAGAAGTTAAAAGAATTAGCTATGCTGGCCTGATTGCAAGGCGTTTCTTCCGCCAGCGTTCTGCAGTAATCGGTTTGATTATTCTTGGAATTATGGTTCTCATTGCAGTTTTTGGACCATATGCCACTCCGTTTAATTACACAGATGCTGACTTTACTGCAATTAACATGGCTCCTAATGCAAAGCATTGGTTTGGTACTGATGGTGCTGGCATTGACCTGTATGCCTGCGTTGTCCACGGCCTTGGTCGTTCGTTGACCATTGGTATTAGCTACGCAATCTTGACTACTATCATCTCTGCAATTATTGGTACTGCCATTGCCTATGTCCGTGGCATTCCAGAGAAGATTGGTATGTGGCTTCTTGATATGCTCATGGTCATTCCTAGCTTCTTGCTGGTTGCTATGATTGTTCGTGCAGCAGGTGGTGAGTCTGGTTGGCTCATGCTTATCTTTGGTCTGACTGCTTTTGGTTGGATTGGCCGCGCGCGTACTATCCGCACCATGGCTCTGTCTTTGCGTGAGAGAGATTACGTCAAGGCTGCTAAGTACATGGGCGTTCCACCATTTACCATCATTGTTCGTCACCTTATTCCAAACCTTGGTTCAATTCTTATTATTGACTTGGTCTTGGCTGTTATTGGCGGCGTTAACTCTGAGACTGCATTCAGCTTCTTGGGTCTTGGTATCAAAGCACCAGATACTTCTCTTGGTTACCTTCTGAGTGCTGGTTCTTCTGCAATGCTTACTACTCCATGGATGATTCTGATTCCATCGGCATTTCTGATTGTTGTTTGTGTTGGCCTGCAGCTCATCGGCGATGGCCTTCGCGATGCCTTTGACCCTTATTCACGCGCTGCTGGTAGCGTCAAAGATCAGGAAGAGGATTCTTCCAAGGGTGACGCTCAGCTCGGCGATCTTGAGGGTAGCATCGTTTCTGAAGAAACTACGGAGCGTGCATAATGTCTGACACTACTACTACTTCAACAAAGCAGGGAAGCGTAGAGATGGACGATGTCCTTCGCTACGAGCTGCTTGAGTCAAACGGTCCAAAGGGTGCTCCAACAGGAGATCCAGTTCTTTCTGTTCGTAACCTTAAGGTTTCCTTTAATACTGAGGCTGGTCGTGTAGACGCAGTTCGCGGTGTTAACTTTGACCTTTGGGGCGGCCGTACTCTTGGTATCGTAGGCGAGTCTGGCTCTGGTAAATCAGTAACTGCTCTGTCTCTTATTGGTCTTCTTGATGACAATGCTCACGTTACCGGCTCTATTAAGCTTGGTAATGAGGAGCTCATTGGTAAGACCGACGAAGAGATGTCAGAGCTTCGTGGTACTAAGATTTCTATGATTTTCCAGGATCCACTGTCTGCTTTGACCCCAATGTTCTCTATTGGAGATCAGCTTGCAGAGGCTCTGCTTACCCACAATCCTCATATGAGCAGGTCAGACGTTCGTAAGCGTTGTATTGAGCTTCTCTCCATTGTTGGTATTACTGATCCAGAGAATCGTCTGGATTCTTTCCCACATGAGTTCTCTGGTGGTATGCGCCAGCGTGTTGTTATTGCAATTGCTATTGCAAACAATCCTGACATCATCATTGCAGACGAGCCAACCACCGCTCTTGACGTAACTATTCAGGCTCAGATTCTTGACGTCTTGAAGGTTGCACAGAAAGAGACGGGCGCAGCAGTTGTTCTGATTACTCACGACCTTGGTGTTGTTGCAGGTACTGCTGATGACATTATGGTTATGTATGCAGGTCGTGGCGTAGAGCGCGCAAGTGTTGATACGCTTTTTGCTGAGCCTCGTCATCCTTATACCATGGGCCTTCTGGGTGCTGTTCCAAAACCTCACCTTCAGGCAGAGCATAGGCTTGTTCCTATTAAGGGCAATCCACCATCACTTGCTGCCATTCCAACTGGTTGTCCTTTTAACCCACGTTGTCCTATGGCTACCGAGGAATGCTCCAAGAAAGAGCCAGTGCTGCTTCCTGCAAATGCTGCTGAGGGCCACCTGGCATCTTGCCACCACCTTCAGGAGATTTGCGAGAAGAACCTCACCTATGCTGAGGTGTATCCAGACTTTGAGCCAATCCTTCCAAAATGGGTTGATGTCCCTCGTAATGAGCGTCCTGTTGTACTTAAGGTTGAAAACCTTACCAAGACATTCCCTGTTCAGGGTAAGGGCTTTATTAGACGCAGCAAGGGCACTATGACCGCAGTTGACCGTGCAAGTTTTGAGATCCATGAGGGAGAAACCCTTGCGCTTGTTGGTGAGTCTGGTTCTGGTAAATCAACAACTCTGATGCAGATTATGGATTTGCTGAAGCCTGAGGATGGTCGTATTACGGTCCTTGGCAAAGATGTTGCTGAGCTTAAGAACGCTGCACAGCGTAGAGAGCTTCGTAAAGATCTTCAGGTTATCTTCCAGGATCCAATGAGTTCTCTGGACCCACGTATGCCTGTCTATGACGTTTTGGCTGAGCCACTTCAGGCACAGGGTTGGAACAAAGAGGATATTAATACTCGTATTGGCGAGCTTATGCGTCTGGTTGGTATCAACCCAGACTATGTTGACCGCTTCCCATCCCAGTTCTCTGGTGGTCAGCGTCAGCGTATTGCTATTGCTCGTGCTCTTGCAACAAGTCCAAAGATTCTTCTCTTGGACGAGCCAATTGCATCTCTGGACGTTTCCATTCAGGCAGGTATTATTAACCTCCTTGAGGATCTTCAGGTTCAGTTGAAGATTTCTTATCTCTTTGTTGCTCACGATCTTGCTGTTATTCGTCATATTTCTGACACGGTTGCTGTTATGCACCTGGGCAAGATTGTTGAGTACGGTGAGACTGAAGACGTCTTTACTAACCCACAAGATCCTTACACTAAGGCGCTTCTCTCGGCTATTCCAATTCCTGATCCAAAGATTGAGCGTACCCGTGAGCGCATGATTTATCAGGATGGTAAGCTGGTTCCTGCTACTCACATCTCTAACGAGTAACAAAGATTCAATAAATTTTCTGAAAACCCGCACTTAAAACTAGGTGTGGGTTTTTCTTTGTTACAAATAGTGAACGAGGTTGTTACGGGAATGTTTCTGCTATGGAGTATTTTCAGGCAATTTCGTATAGTTAAGTGAATATCTGTAGGCCTTTAACGAAATGGGTGATCATATGGCTGACAGTTTTTCCCGTCGTTCGTTCTTTGCTCTGACTGGAATCACCGCCGCAGGTCTTGGCCTTGCTGGTTGTGCTCCATCAAATCCTCAGAGCAGCTCTACCACCACAGGTACTGAGCCACAGGACGGCTCTCCTGCAAACACTCCTCTGGATCAGCTTCCACTTCCAGAGAAGGGCAAGACGTACAACAATCCTAAGTCTCGTGATGAGGTTAAGGATGGCGGTACTCTGACTCAGCCAATCAACGAGATTGGTCCACAGTGGAATTATTACCAACTTGCTGGTAATACCTCTTACATGAACATCCTTCACGGTCTTATCAACCCTCGTGACCTGTTCCTTAACAATGCTGATGGCGATAAGTTTGAGCCAAACAAGGATTACATCAAGGACTTCAAGGTAGAGGAGAAGGACGGCAAACAGGTTGCTACCCTGACCTTCACTGATCAGGCCACCTTCAACGATGGTACCGCTATTGATTGGACCGCAATTCAGACCGCATTCATCACTATGTGTGGTCAGAATAAAAAGTTTGCGGTTTCTTCAACTGATGGTTATGACAAGTATGAGTCTGTTGAGCAGGGTGATACTGCTAAGACCGCTGTTATTACCATGAAGGAGGCAGTCTATCCAATCGAGAGCATCTTGAGCTATGCTCTGCACCCAAAGCTTCAGGATCCAGACTTCTTCAACAATGGTTACAATAATGAGCCACACAACGAGCTTGGTTCTGGTCCTTATATTGTTGATTCTTTCGATGACTCTGCTGTAACCTTCAAGCCAAATCCAAAGTGGTGGGGTGACGCTCCTAAGCTTGATACCCTTGTCTACAAGCAGATGGATACCCAGGCTTCCATTAACGCATTCAAGAACGAAGAGACTGATACTACTGGTACTTCCGTCGCAGGTTCTGCTGAGCTTCTTTCTAACTTCTCCGGTCTTGGTGATAAGGCTCAGATTCGCCGTGGTCTTGGTATGTCTATTGCTGTTATCGAGCTTAACTCTACTCGCGGTGCTCTTCAGGATGTTGCAGTTCGTAAGGCATTCTGCCAGGTCGTTGACCCTGCAACTATCGTTTCCATCGTCTTCCAGGGTGTTAACTGGAAAGAGGATGCACCAGGCTCTATGCTTTGGCCTTATTGGGCAGCTGGCTATGACAACAACCTCCCAGACGATATCAAGAACCTCAAGTCTGTTGACGAGCGCAAGGCTGCTGCAAAGAAGACTCTTGAGGATGCAGGCTACAAGCTTAACGGCGATTACTATGAGAAGGACGGTCAGCAGGTAACCTTTAGCTACACTCTGTTCGGTGACGGTACTACTGTTAAGAACCGTGCTGCTGCAATCCAGAAGATGTGCAAGGATGCTGGCATCAACCTTACCCTTGATTCTCACCCATCTTCTGAGTTCTCTGATGTTCTTACCTCTGGCTCTTGGGATGTCTGCCTCTTTGGTTGGGTTGGTTCCTCAACTTCTTACAACAACGGCGGTCAGCTCTATGGTTCTGAGTCTGGATCCAACTTTGGTCAGCAGGGCTCTGCAGAGACCGACGAGATGTTTGCAAAGGTTGTCTCTACCAAGGACTTTGATGAGCGCATGAAGCTCATGAACCAGGCAGAGAAGAAGATGATGCAGACTTATGCTTACCTTCCTGTCTACACTGGTCCAGACTGCTACGTTGTTAAGAAGGGTCTTGCCAACTTTGGTCCATCACTCTTCCTGAGCGTACCTTCAACCATTGTTGGTTGGCAGAAGTAAGCAAGGGACAAGGCGATCTTCTCGCAAAGTTCTTTTGAGAAAAGTTTTTAAATTTTCTCAGTAAAGTTGCTTGAAGATGTGTTAGTATATCCCTCGCTGCAAAGCAAGTCGGAGTGGCGGAATTGGCAGACGCGCTAGCTTGAGGTGCTAGTGACCTACTAACGGTTGTGCGGGTTCAAGTCCCGCCTCCGACACCACGGAATTTCGGCGGATCTCTTCGGAGGTCCGCCTTTTTCGTATACTTAGGCAGTGCGATTGTTTTGTCCTTGCTGGTAAGGAGTGGCTGTGGCAGATAACAAGCTGAGCGTAAGACGTGTCGAGGGAGTTGTCGACGGAACCGTTGCTGCAACTCTGTCTCAGTTGCTACGACTGACCAGCGATGCAGTTATTGTCTTTAATATGGAGGGCATGGTCCTTCTCGCCAATGAGGAGGCCGAGAGCCTATTTGCTAAGGTAGACGGCACAATTGCTGGTCTGGATGTTCGCTTTTTGTTTACGCCGGCAAACCAAGAGAACCTGCAGAAACCGTTTTCTGTAGAATCGTTGCCGTTTGCGATTGATGGCTCTACGTCTATGGTGGCTGCTCCTGCGCAAGACGGCACGTCGCAGGTGCTGAGCGTTCGCGCAGATTATGTTGGCGCACCTACGCAGGCCATTGTTTTGACGGCATCTAAGCTCCGTGACTTGGCTAGCCCCATGCACGATGATGAACGAATGGTGCTGGACTTTCGCCGAGCCAATAAGAGGCTCTCAGGAGCGCTTCAGATTGTTTTGGACACGCTTGACTCGGAAGATATGGGTCAGCTTATCGAGCGCGTGTTAGAAGAGCTCTCAGAGACTGTCGAGGCTGATGGTGCGCTTATCTATCTTGCTGAGCAAGACGGGTATCACCTTCATGGCGCAACGGAGTCTTTGAGAAGCGCGTCATTGAACAGAATTCCTCGCTACTTTGCATTTAACAGCTCTCTGGAGCGTTTGACGTTTTATTCTGAGCACGCGCTTCGCTTGCATACCATGCCTTTGAACTCCGGCGCGCTCAAGCAGGGAAGAGTTAAAAAGCGCAACCTGGTCAACGAGGAAACACGCGAGGTCATTACCGTTGATGCAAGTCACCTAGCTCCGTTTACCAGCTTTCTTGTGGTGCCCGTATGGTTTGGTGGCCATATTGTTGCCTTGATTGAGGTGGGCTGGGAGCGCAAACGTGCGCTTCTGGTTGAAGACGCACGGCTTCTGGACTCCATCGCAAATTACCTCTCGGTACAGCTTGTAGGCGCGTTGTCGGCCATGAGAACGCAGCGTAGAGACACGCTTCGCGAGGCATTAGCTCGCGTGCGCCAAGGATTGCTCCATAGCGCTGCAGAGGGCGAGAAGATCTCTGGTGAGCGATTACAGCAGGTTATGAGGGCGGTGGGTACTGATCTGAATGCACGGGTTTTCTCGGTAGATTGTTGTGAGGTCACAGGCAACATTACGCTCCATGCGCTTGGCGCTGAGCAAGCGTTTGGCGACGTTCAGGACGGTGCGCAAGACGGCGCGCAGGCTGCGGCGGAGGCCGCCGTCGCGCAGGATGGCGGCAACCAGATCGCGCTTCCATCGACGGTTGAGGGACTCAAGACAGGAGAGGGCGAGGCGTCAGTCAAAGAGGTTGAGCTTGAATCTGAGCTGAGTCGTTCGCTTGCTGCACAAGGTTTGCCCTGCAAGGGAGCTGTGCTTTTCTTGGGTAAGTTTGCTGGCGAGCAGCATACCTGGCTTTTCTTGCGAGAAGAAAACGCTGAGCCCTTAAGCGACATTGAGCTTGATTTCTTGGACCGCGTGATGCTTCTGGTTCATTCGTTGGCCGTTGGTGCCGAAGAGAGCCAGCAAAATAAGCATATCTCCCAGGCGCTGCAGTCGGGCATGAAAAATGACCTGCAGAAGGTAGAAGGAATTTCTGCCGAGGGAATTTATTCGTCCGCAACCGCCGACGCGTTTGTTGGTGGCGATTTTTACAGCATGATTAAGCTGCCAGGCCGTCGTGCGTGCATCATTATGGGTGACGTTTCTGGCAAGGGTATTGAGGCGGCATCTATCTCGTCCGCAGTTAAAACGGCACTTTCCGCATACGCGTGGGAGGGAAGAACTCCCGCTCGCATGGTGGCAACGCTGAATGAGTTCCTGTTGGGCTTCTCGAGAGTAGAAACATTTGCAACGCTCTTTGTGGGCATTGTTGACCTTACAACTTCATCGCTGACCTACTGCTCCGCCGGTCATCCACCTGCGATTTTGGTGTCTGCTCAATCGGGCGAGGCTGAGCTTTTGGACGTACAGTCGGGCGTTGTTGGTGCGTTTCACGACATGGAGTACAAAAACGGGTCGATTCGCTTGCACGAGGGTGATATCCTGCTGCTTTACACCGACGGAACCACGGAAGCTCGTAGCCCTGAGGGCGCTTTCTTTGGCGAAACTGGCCTGCGAGACATGATTATGAACGAGGTTCCTCGTGGCTTTGACGGCCTGCTCAATAGGTTCTTGAGCACGCTTGATCGCTATACCGGCCGAAGGCTTGACGACGACGTTGCCATGGTTGCCCTGCGTTTTGACGAGCTAGGTGGCGGCGACTCTGGCACGCTTGGCAGTATTGATTCTGGCAAGCTCGGCAGCGCCGATTCTGGCGAGAAGAGCAACTAGACGATATTCTCGCCTAGGAGATGATTTTCTCGCTAAAAAGTGTAGATATCTGAAATTCTTGTTGCTGCGCGGGAACAAGAAACGTATGTATACGCAGCCAAACATAGCAGTTGTTTCAGTCAATACTGACCTTGACGTGAGGGGAGTCCCGCGCGTGAAGGCCCAGATTGAGCAGCTCATCGATAGTGGCTGCAGAAGAATTGTGCTGAACATGTCGGAGGTTTCGTACATCGATTCCTGTGGCATGGGCTTTATCGTGTGCGCCGTTCGACGTATGAAGACGCTCGGCGGCCTTATGAGCTTGACCAACGTGCAGCCGACGGCGTTTAAGGCGCTGGTGCGCATGGGTCTTATCGACTTCATGCCCATAAGTACGTGTGCCGCAAAGTCACGCGTGACTCCGCTTGCGCCGGGTACGCATCCGTCGTTCCAGACAACGTTTAGAGTTGATCCCAATAGGATGTGCGATGCTCGCTCAAGGGCAGTTGCGCTGCTAAAGACGCTTCCGTTTACCTCAGATCAAAAATTTGATATCGAACTCGCAGTTGGCGAGGCTATTGGCAACGCTATTGATCACGCATGCGAGAAGGGCGTGCTGACCACGGTTTCCGCGTATCCAGACAGGGTGGTCATTGACGTCTCGGATTGCGGCAGCGGCTTTAGCATTTCCGATGAGGAGGAACCTCCCGAGACTGGCCAGTTTGCCGAGCGCGGTCGCGGCGTCAAGCTGATGCGCCTGCTTATGGATGCTGTGTCTATCCAGGAGAAACCTTCCGGCAACGGCACCGTCGTCCGCCTGGTCAAGATGATGCGCTAGGGCGTGTGAGTACAGGTCGTAAGTCGATTTCAACCCGGTATCCATTTCGTGTGGATACCGGGTTTCTTGTGCGAAAGCGCTGCTAGTGAACGGGGTTTCTCGCCAGGCGGCGGCGTGAGCTTGCGCGCAATCGGCGCGCGCTTGGACGCAATTGGTGCGCGCCCGCCGAGCGCCAGGTGCACGCTTGGACGTGCCTGATTTCTGCAAAGAATCTGTAAATTGTGCCTAAATACATCAAAGAATCTGTGGATTTGCCTGATTTTGCAAAAGAATCGGTGCCTCAAATACAGATTCTTTACACTTTTCAGGCTCGCAATCCAGAGCCTCAGCAAGCGCAGCGGAAGGCGCACGCGCGCCCCAAAAAAGAAACCCCAGCCGAAGCTGGGGTTGTCAATTCACTGGAGGCGAGACCCGGATTCGAACCGGGGATAAAGGCTTTGCAGGCCTCTGCCTTACCACTTGGCCATCTCGCCATATGAAAAAGGCCGAAACGAATCCGGCCGAAAAATCATGGAGCGGGCTACGGGGTTCGAACCCGCGACCTCAACCTTGGCAAGGTTGCGCGCTACCAACTGCGCTAAGCCCGCGAACGCGAGGAATAATATACGCAAGTTCACGGCTGAGCGCAAGTGTAAATTTCAAAATCGTCAAACTTTTTTAGAAAAGTCACGAATCACGTGGCATTCAAGAGGTGTATTTTTCTTACAATATCTGCAAATAAGAGCAGGTAGATTGCCAAGTGTGACTGCTTGCCGTATCATAGAACAAGAACTTTTTGAATGAGGTTGTATGTTCTTTATTCTTGCGTCGCTCATAGCTCTTTTGACGCTTGCGTATCTTGTCGCAAGCGGTTTTGTTCGCGTAGTGCGCTATTTTTGGGGCTGGCTTTCATCTGGCGAGAAGATCGATGGGCTTGCAGGCGATGCTGTATCAGCAGCACCCCAGACCGCTCCGTTCTCCAAGCCAAAACCAACGCAAGCGGAGCTCTCAGCATATTTGGACACGATGCATCTTGGCTGGTACCAGGTGGTCATCCTCTTCATTGTGGGCTGTATGGCCGGCCTTCTTATTGAAGAAATCTGGATGCTCATTACCGCTGGCCTGACCGAGAGCAGGGTTGGCCTCATCTGGGGACCATTCTCTCCGCTTTACGGAACCGGCGCCGTGTTTCTGACTGTTATTTGTTATCAGTTGCATAAGCACCATGCCAATAACCTGGTCATTTTCCTGGTCTCGGTTGTTGTTGGTGGCACGCTGGAGCAGCTTACCGGCTGGGGAATGCAAGAGATTTTCCACTCGGAATCATGGACGTACGCTCATCTTCCAGACGCAATCACACAGTGGGTGGCCTGGCGATTCTTGGGATTTTGGGGCATTTTGGGTCTGATTTGGTGTCGGGTTATTATGCCTCGTGCGCTCTACAAGATTGGTGAGCCAACATCAAAAAGGCAAGCAATTTTTGTTACCCTGCTTACGGTGTATCTTGTCGCTGACATCACCATGACGGTGGCGTGTCTGGGAAGAAAAGCTCAGAGAGACGCTGGCATTCCTCCGACAAACGCGTTTGAGATGTGGGTAGATACTCATTACGACGACAGCTTTGTATCTGCTCGTTTCCAGAACATGACCTTTACACCGCCAGCACGCAGCACCGCACGCACGTAAGCCCGCAAGACCGCGAGAAACCCAAAGGATTTGTAATGCACATGCCTTCTGCAAAACCAGAACATCCAACAGGCAACGTGTACTTGGACTTTGCCGCAGCTACACCTATGGATCCACGAGTAGTTGATGCAATGATTCCGTACTTTACCGAGAAGTTCTACAACCCTTCAGCTCCGTATGCTCTGTCTCGCCAGGTTCGTGACGAGGTGGAACGTGCCCGCGCTGTCTTGGCGCATGCCATTGGTGCTCGTCCAGGAAACGTGGTGCTTACAGCAGGTGCTACAGAGGCCAACAACCTGGCGTTTGCAACGGTCTCGGAAGATGCACACGTAATCGTTGATGCCATTGAGCACGAGAGCGTCCTTGCGTGCGCAGGGATTTTCTCGCACAAGACACTTCGCGTAGAAGCAGACGGTCGCGTGGACCCAGAGCGGGTTGCAAAAGCCCTCAAACCAGAGACTGAGCTGGTTTCTATTGAGCTTGCAAACGGCGAGATAGGCACCATTCAGCCTATCCGAGAGATTTCGCAGGTACTTGCCAAGGAGCGCTCACGCAGGCTTGCCGCAGGGGAGACTCGTCCGCTGCACTTGCATGTAGACGCTTCTCAGGCAGCGGCGTACCTGAGCGTGAACGTGTCATCTTTGGGCGTGGACATGTTGACGCTTTCTGCAGCAAAGCTTTCCGGTCCAAAGCAGGTAGGTCTCTTGTGGGCCTCCGACGATGTGCGATTAAGGCCGCTAGTACTCGGCGGCGGACAAGAGGGCGGTGTTCGTTCAGGCACAGAGAACGTCGCAGGAGTCATTGGCTTTGCGTGTGCTTTGGCGCTTGCTGATGAGACTCGCACTGACGAGGCAAAACGGGTTTCTCGCCTCAGAGATCAGTTACAGGAGCTGCTTTGCACAGAGTTTCCGCAGATGATTGTCTCGGGGCCAAAGAACGCCAAGCTGAGGCTTCCTAATTTGCTGCACGTTTCTTTCCCGGGACTTGAAGCTCGCCGTCTGGTTATTTTGCTTGAGCGTCTAGGCGTGTCGGTGGGAACGGGCTCTGCGTGCGCTGCATCAAAAATGCAAATATCTCACGTGCTTGAGGCAATCGGGGCTCCGCGAGAAGTAGCAGCAGGAAGCCTCAGGTTGACGCTTGGAAGAACTACCACAGAAGACGACATCTTGTATGCAGCTTGGGCAATTGCCGAGGCCGTCAAGCAAGAATCCGCTCGCATAGGAGTGACATGGGAGAACTAGTTTACCTAGGCATGAGCGGCGGCGTTGATTCGGCGCTGTCTGCAGCTCTGCTTCTTGAGGCGGGCTATAACGTCAAGGCTATCTATATGCGCAACTGGTCCAAGGACCTGCCCGGCTTTAAGTGTCCTTGGGCAGATGATTTGGCCGACGCCGAGCGCGTGTGCGTAACGCTTGGCATTGATTTGGACGTGTGGGACTGTGAGGCCGAGTACAAGGCTACCGTTGTGGATTACCTGCTTGATGCCTATGAGCACGGCCGTACACCTAATCCAGACGTTATGTGCAACAGACGGTCAAGTTTGGCACCTTTGCAGAACGTGCTTTTGCTGAGGGCGCTGATTTTGTTGCAACGGGTCACTATGCACAGAACGTCCCGGGCACCAAAAAACTTTTGCGTGCCGCAGATGCTCACAAGGATCAGACGTATTTCCTATGGCGTGTACCAGGTCATTTGTTTGAACGGACGCTTTTTCCTATTGGACACATTGCCACCAAGGCAGAGGTGCGCGCTCTGTGCGCAGAGCGAGGTCTGGGCATAGAAACAAAGCCAGACTCCGACGGCATTTGTTTTATTGGCCCCGTTGGCTTGCGCACGTTTTTGCTGGACACTTTTCAGAAAAAGCAGGGCGACGTCATTGAGTGGGAGACAGGCAAGGTTCTTGGCACCCATGACGGAGCATTTCTCTTTACCGTTGGTCAGAGAAAAGGCCTGAACATCGGCGGAGGACCTGCTCGCTATGTAGTAGCAACCGACACGCTTAAGAATGTGGTGTATGTAACCTCTGACCTCAACTGTCCTGCACTCTGGACACGTCGTATGGAGCTCTCGGACATGCACTGGATTTCTGGAGAACCTGCAGCTAACGGTAGGTATGTGGTCAGAACTCGTCACACAGGCGCGCTGGTTCCCGTAACGTTTACGCTCACAGATAATCAATGTGGATTTATTGAATTTGACCAGCCGGTAAAAACTGTTGCAGCAGGTCAATCGGCGGTTTTGTACGATGGCCAGGAAGTTTGTGGCGGTGGCATTATTGAGGCCGACAAGAGTATACTTGAGCGGTTCATGTAAAATGAAAAGCAGGTAGGTGGCGAGAAACCCTCTGAGGTTGCATCGTTTGTCTGCAAAGAGTGTTGTTTCTGTACACGTATTGTGATCCAGAGTCCAAGGAGGTGCCCATGGATCGCCCAGATGGCGCGTCTGAAACCGAGCACCCCTCATCTACACCGAAGGTAACGGTGAAGATTGGATCTACAACCGTTAAGGGTGTTTCAACCAAAAAGCCTAAGATTAGTGTTGCTCCAACTTCTTCATCTGAGCAGGTAGAAGAGGCAAAAGAGAGTTTTGGTCAAGTTAGAAAGAGCATTCTCTTCCTCTTTGCGGTTGTAATACTGTACGCACTCTATATCGTTTTCTCTGGTCAGTTTGATGAGTTTGTTGTTGCTCTAGCAGACGTAGATACTGGCTGGCTTATTG